>JAYQGD010000414.1:0-3121 GCA_038140415.1 Rhodospirillaceae bacterium | reverse complement strand
CCGCAAAAGCGTGGCGTCTGCACCCGCGTGTACACGACCACTCCGAAAAAGCCGAACTCGGCGTTGCGGAAGGTTGCCCGTGTCCGTCTTACCAACGGTTTTGAGGTGACCTCCTACATTCCGGGTGAAGGTCACAATCTGCAGGAGCACTCGGTGGTCATGATCCGCGGCGGTCGCGTGAAGGACCTTCCGGGCGTCCGCTATCATATCATTCGTGGCACGCTGGATACTCAGGGTGTCGAGGATCGCCGCCAACGCCGTTCCAAATACGGCGCCAAACGGCCGAAATAACAGGAACCCCGTCTATGTCACGTCGTCACGCAGCAGAAAAACGCGAGTTTCTCCCCGATCCCAAGTTCGGGGATGTGGTCATAACGAAATTGATGAACGGCTTGATGCTGGACGGCAAAAAGTCGGTCGCTGAAAAGATCGTGTATGACGCTTTCGACGATATCGAAGGCAAGACCAGCCAAAATCCCGTGGATTTGTTCCACGAAGCCCTGAACAACGTAAAGCCGCAGATCGAAGTCCGCTCCCGCCGTGTGGGTGGTGCGACCTATCAGGTGCCGGTTGAGGTGCGCGGCGAGCGCGCTCAGGCCCTGGCGCTCCGCTGGATTATTGATACGGCCCGCAGCCGCTCGGAAAATACCATGACCGGCCGGCTGTCTGCCGAACTTTTGGATGCCGCCAATAATCGCGGCGCCGCGGTGAAGAAACGCGAGGATACCCACCGGATGGCCGAAGCCAATAAGGCGTTCGCCCATTATCGCTGGTAAGCCTCCTTTAGAGAAAAGAAGAACGAAAAAATGGCACGCAGCACTTCCCTCGACCGTTACCGCAATATCGGCATCATGGCCCATATTGATGCCGGTAAGACGACCACGACCGAGCGCATCCTCTATTATACCGGCCGTTCCTACAAAATCGGTGAGGTTCATGACGGCAACGCCACCATGGACTGGATGGAGCAGGAGCAGGAGCGGGGCATCACCATTACGTCCGCCGCCACCACGACGATGTGGCGCGATCACCGGGTGAACATCATTGATACGCCCGGTCACGTGGACTTCACCATCGAGGTGGAGCGTAGCCTGCGGGTTCTCGATGGCGCGGTCGCCGTGTTCGACAGTGTTGCCGGTGTGGAGCCGCAATCCGAAACCGTATGGCGTCAGGCCGACAAGTACCACGTGCCGCGGATTTGCTTCGTCAACAAGATGGACCGGATCGGCGCGGATTTTTATCGCTGTGTCGATATGATCATTGACCGTCTGGGCGCGACCCCGCTGGTCACTCAGCTGCCAGTTGGTTCCGAAGCCGAATTTGCCGGTGTGATCGATCTACTGAAGATGCAGGCGATCATCTGGAAAGACGAATCCCTGGGCGCCGAGTTCGAATATACCGATATCCCCGCCGATCTGCAGGATCAGGCCGCCGAATACCGCGAAAAGCTGGTTGAGACCGCCGTCGAGCAAGACGACGACGCGATGGAAGCGTACCTCGAAGAGGGAAAAGAGCCTGATGAGGACACCCTGATCAAGTGCATTCACAAGGGCACCATTAACCTCGAATTTGTTCCCGTCCTTTGCGGCTCCGCCTTTAAAAACAAGGGCGTGCAGCCGCTTCTTGATGCGGTTGTCGATTACCTGCCGAGCCCGACCGAGGTCGCGGCGATCAAGGGTATCGACGTTAAGACCGAAGAAGAAATCCGGCGTAACAACTCCGACGAAGAGCCGTTCTCGGCCCTGGCCTTTAAGATCATGAACGACCCGTTCGTCGGCTCCCTGACCTTCGCCCGCGTTTATTCCGGCGTTGTGGAAAGCGGTCAAAGCATCATGAACTCCGTCAAAGGCAAGCGGGAGCGCGTCGGCCGGATGCTGTTGATGCACGCAAATGACCGGGAAGACATCAAGGAAGCCCGCGCCGGCGATATTGTCGCCCTGGCCGGTCTCAAGGAAACCACCACCGGTGACACGCTGTGCGATCCGGACAATCAGGTGATCCTGGAGCGGATGGAGTTCCCAGATCCGGTGATCGAAATTGCGGTTGAGCCCAAGACCAAGGGCGATCAGGAAAAAATGGGGCAGGCGCTGGCCCGTCTGGCGGCCGAAGATCCCTCTTTCCGGGTGACCACAGACCACGAAAGCGGTCAGACCGTCATCAAAGGTATGGGCGAGCTGCACCTGGAAATTCTGGTCGATCGGATGAAGCGGGAATTCAAGGTGGACGCCAATGTCGGTCAACCTCAGGTGGCCTACCGCGAAACCATCAAAGTTCCGGCCGATATCGACTACACTCACAAGAAGCAGACCGGTGGTGCGGGTCAGTTCGCGCGCATCAAGGTCAAGTTCGAGCCGTTGCCCCCCGGTTCCGGTTTTGAATTCATCAACAGCACCGTCGGCGGTTCCGTGCCGAAGGAATATGTGCCGGGTGTGGAAAAAGGCATCAACAGCGCCATGGAATCCGGACCGCTGTCCGGCTTCCCGGTGACCGACCTTAAGGCCGAGCTCTATGATGGCGATTCCCATGACGTGGACTCCAGCGTTATGGCGTTTGAGATCGCCGCCCGCGCTGCGTTCCGGGAAGGTGTGATGAAGGGCAAGCCGGCGCTGCTGGAGCCCATGATGAAGGTCGAAGTGGTGACCCCGGAAGAATATATGGGTGACATCATCGGCGATCTGAACAGCCGCCGCGGCAACGTCAATTCCATGGATCAGCGGGGCAACGCCCGAGTGATCAATGCGATGGTGCCGCTGGCGAATATGTTCGGCTACGTGAATACGCTCCGGTCCATGAGTCAGGGCCGGGCCCAGTTCACCATGCACTTTGATCATTATGCGGAGACGCCGCACGCGGTGTCCGAAGAGGTCCGCGAACGTCTGGCCGGATAGGGGCGGTCAGGACAACTACAACGTTAGACAAGGGAATCGGAGTTAAGCGATGTCTAAAGCGAAATTTGAACGTAATAAGCCGCACTGCAACATTGGGACGATTGGCCACGTTGACCATGGTAAGACGACGTTGACGGCGGCGATCACGAAGACGCTGGCGGAAGTTGGCGGCGCTGAATTCACGGACTACGCCGACATTGACAAGGCGCCTGAGGAGCGGGAGCGTGGGATCA
>JAYQGD010000413.1:0-3145 GCA_038140415.1 Rhodospirillaceae bacterium | reverse complement strand
CAGGCCGGATCAGGACCGGTAATCGGCATTGATCGAGATATAGCCGTGGGTGAGATCGCAGGTCCAGACGGTGGCCCGGCCTTTGCCGACCCCAACATCAACTTGGATAAGGATGTTTTGGCCCTTCATGTGTTCGGCCACCGGGGCCTCGTCATAGCCATCGACCACACCGCCGTCCTTGGCGACATCAACGCCGCCGATGGTGATGCACAGCTTGTCCCGGTCCGCCGCCTCGCCGGACTTGCCGACCGCCGCAACGATCCGGCCCCAGTTGGCGTCTTCGCCGGCGATGGCGGTCTTCACCAGAGGCGAATTGGCGATAGACAGCCCGATGGTCTTGGCCGCCGCGTCGTCTTCGGCGCCGGTGAGTTGGATTTCCACGAACTTGGTGGCCCCCTCTCCGTCCCGGACGATCTGATGGGCGAGGTCGACACACACCAGCCCGAGCGCCACCTTGAACGCTTCCAGTTCCGGGTCGTCAGCGGACGTGACCTCTGCGTTGCCGGCCTGGCCGGTGGCGAACAGCATCAGCGTGTCGCTGGTCGAGGTATCCGAATCCACGGTGATGGCGTTGAAACTTTTCTCGGTGACATCGGCCAGGATCGGCTGCAACACGTCCGCCGGCAATTTGGCGTCGGTAAAGATAAAGGCCAGCATGGTCGCCATGTCGGGCGCGATCATGCCGGAGCCCTTGGCGATGCCGGCGATAGTGACTTCCGTGCCGTTGATCTCGGTCACCGCCGCCGCGCCCTTGGGGAACGTGTCGGTGGTCATGATGGCGTCGGCCGCGGACTCCCAATCCTGGGCGAACTGCGCCTTCAGGCCCGGCAGGTTCTCGGTGATCTTGTCGACCGCGACAGGCTCGCCGATGACCCCGGTCTGGGCGATGAAGATATCTTCCGCCGCGCAGCCCAAGAGACCGGCCGCCGTGGACGCCATGGCCTCTACCGCCTCGACCCCAACCCGGCCGGTGAACGCATTGGCGTTGCCCGAATTCACCACCAGCCCGCGCGCCTCGCCGCCGTCCAGGCATTTGCGGCACCAATCGATGGGCGCAGCCGCCGTCTTGGACTTGGTAAACACGCCGGCCGCCGTGGTGCCCCGCGCGAACGAGGCAAATAGGACGTCGGTCTTGTTCACATAGCGCACGTTGCAGACGCCGGCCGCCATCTCCAATCCGTTGATGGCCGGCAGGTCAGGGAATCTCTCGGGCGCCAAAGGCGATTTCTCGGGCATGGCTCTGTCCGGTTCAGGTCTTGTTGAAAACGGCGCTTCTTTTAGCCGGAAGCGCCGCCGCGGTCTAGGGGGAGCTGTTTTACGGAACCGGCTTTCCGTCCGGGCCGAAGATCACGATCTTGGCCTTGCTGCGCAGCAGTTCCGTCTGCTGGCCGGTGATCTCCTCCTGGACACTTTCCCGCAGCGCCGGCGTCGCCTCCTCGAAGGTCGGCGGCTTGCCCGTACGCTTGGCCTCAACCTTGATCACGTGCCAGCCGAACCGGGTTTTCACCGGCTTGGCCGTGTGACTGCCGGGTTTGGTCTGGAATGCCACGACGGAAAACGGCGCGACCATCCGGTCCGCCGTAAAGAACCCGAGATCGCCGCCGCTTTTGCCCGAGGGACCGATGGAAAGTTCCTTAGCCAGGGTGGCGAAATCCTCACCCTTGTCCAGGCGGCCGATCACGGTTTTGGCCTCGCCTTCGGTTTTCACCAGAATGTGGCGGGCGTGCACCTCGTCCTGACCGGGGTTTTGCTTCACGAATTCCTTGTAGTGGGCCTGCAGCCGGTCCTTGGACATGCCCTTGGCCACGGCGCGCTCAAACAATTCCTGGCGCAGCACTTGATCAGCAAGACGATCCAGCCGGCGTTTGATGGCGCTTTCCTTGTCGATGCCCTGGGCGCGCGCCGCCTGGGCCGCCAGATGAGCGTCGATTATGTTATTGACGATGAACTGCTGGATCACTTGGGGCGGATACTGAGCCACCCGCGCGCCCAATTGGGCCTTTGCCGCGTCGATGTCGGACTGGTAAATGATCAGCCCGTCGACTTGCGCCACGGGCAGTTGTTGGGTGATGCCGTCGGCGGCAAACGCCCCGGCGGCGAGGGATCCGGCGACCAATACAGCCGCTGCGCCCAGTGTTATTGATTTCCGCACGATCCCTCTCCTTCTCCGAAATTGGGTGTTCGATGCGCGATTGTAGCCGACTGAAGGAACCATAGACAGCACACAAGCGCGCGAGCCGGATAATTCCGAGCAAAATCATGACAATTCAAGGCCCTGGTGTCGTTGACAGAGGCCCCTTCCGGTTCTATCTCATTTCTCAGGAAAGGCGCGCGCGCCCCGATGTGCGCCGATAATGTGAAATTCAGAGGAATTTGAATGCTTGATTCCCTCGCCCAGCGGCTCTTCGGCTCGGCTAACGACCGATATGTGAAAGGGCTCGCCAAGATCGTCGACGAGATCAACGCGCTCGAGACGGAGATGGAAAATCGCTCCGACGAAGAGCTTGCGGCGCAGACGCCTTCGTTCCGGGAACGTCTGGAAAACGGCGAAGAACTCGACTCGATCCTGCCGGAAGCCTTCGCCACGGTGCGCGAGGTCGCCAAGCGTGCGCTCGGTGAGCGGCCCTTCGACGTGCAGCTCATGGGCGGCATGGTCCTGCACCGGGGCATGATCGCCGAAATGAAGACCGGTGAAGGTAAGACCCTCTGTAGTACCCTCCCCGTCTACCTAAATGCGCTCAGCGGCAAGGGCGTCCATGTGGTGACCGTGAACGACTATCTGGCCCGGCGCGACGCCGAATGGATGGGCCGGATTTACGAACGCCTGGACCTGACGGTCGGCTGCATCATCCCGAACCTCTCCGACGAGGAACGCCGGGTCGCTTACGCGGCGGATGTCACCTACGGCACCAACTCCGAATTCGGGTTCGACTATCTGCGCGACAATATGAAATTCACCTTGGAGGAAATGGTCCAGCGGCCCTTCAACTATGCCATCGTCGACGAAGTGGACTCGATCCTGATCGACGAAGCGCGGACCCCGCTGATTATTTCCGGCGCGGCGGAAGACTCGTCCGAGATGTACAACCGGATCGATCAGGTTATACCGCAGCTTGCCCCCGAACATTACGAGAAAGACGAAAAA
>JAYQGD010000412.1:0-3151 GCA_038140415.1 Rhodospirillaceae bacterium | reverse complement strand
CCGCTGAATGCCGGCATAAAGGAGCGACGACCGACGCCCGGGTGATTGATGTTCGAGACGAGGATGCAATGGCGGCCTTCCTGAGGGAGATTGACGACGCCCGCCCCATAGACCTGCTGATCGCCAATGCTGGTGTGTCGCGCGGCACATCCGGTGAGACCGATGACGGCGCACGCGACTCTGCGATCCTCGAGATCAACGTCCATGGCGTCTTAAACACCATCGTTCCGGTGATGGCGAGAATGCGGACCCGAAAGTCCGGGCACATCGCTTTGATGAGCTCCCTCGCCGGCTTTCGTGGCATGCCCAGCGACCCCACCTACTTTGCGAGCAAGGCCTGGGTACGGAGCTATGGCGAAGGAATCAGCGGAAGATGCCGGGCAGATGGTGTCTTTGTCTCGGTCATTTGTCCCGGCTTCGTCGCGAGCCTGATTACGGCGCCCAACAAATTTCCCATGCCCCTGTTTATGGAGGCCGACAAAGCCGCGAGAATTATCCGCCGCGGGCTGGCCAAAAAGAAACTCCGGATCGCCTTTCCCTGGCCCCTGTATTTTGTGGTTTGGATGATGAATTCGATCCCGGTTTGGATCTCCGAAAAGATAGTCGGAAGGTTGCCGGAAAAAGAATAACGCTACCTGGCATTGTCGGCGTCCCGCTGTTGTCTCATCAAGCGACGCCAGCGGGCGACGTTTCTATTGTGCTCAGCCAAGGTGCGGGCAAATGCGTGACCGCCCTCCCCATCCGCCACGAAGTACAGATCCTCGGTCACCGCCGGATTCAGTGCAGCCTCGATCGAAGCACGTCCGGGATTTGCGATCGGAGTCGGCGGCAGACCCTTATGAACATAGGTGTTAAAGGGATGCGGATTGTTCAAATCCGACCGGCGTAGGGGTCGGCCCAAGGCGCCTGTCCCGTCGGTCACGCCATACACCACTGTGGGATCGGATTGAAGGCGCATGCCGCGGCGGAGCCGATTGACAAAAACCCCGGCCACCCGCGCCCGCTCATCCGCCCGCGCCGTTTCCTTTTCTACGATGGACGCCATGACCAACGCATCTGACGCGGTTTCGTAGGGGAGATTGCTCGCACGCCGGCTCCACAATTCATCAAACGCCTTGTCCATGGCATCACGCATTCGCAGGACCATAGCGTTTCGAGAGTCACCGTAAGAAAAATGATAAGTCTCCGGCAGCAGAGTGCCTTCACTGACCCTGGCCGTGACGTCTCCTTCCAGACCCTCGGTCTGAAATAAACGGTCCATGACTTCAGCTACGGTCAGCCCTTCGGCGACGGTAATCCGGCGGACCACGGTTTTGCCGGTCTGTAATATTCCGATCACGCCTTTGGTGCTGATGGATTTGGGAAACAGAAACTCGCCGGCCCGGAGCGACCCTTCCCGCGCAATCGTCCTAACCGCCGTCCGGAACACCAGGGGCTGTGAAATCACACCCCTGCTCCGTAGGAGCTCGGCAATGGCGACTGTTCCTTCACCTTTGGGGATCACAACTGCCAGATCAGAGCCGAGTGGGCCCGGCTTGACGTACTCCGAGTAGCCCCAGAAGGCACCGCCGGCTAGAGATAAGGCGATCAGAACAAAGAGAACGGCGAACCAACGCAGAATGCGTCCCATGACGGACTAACTGACCTCGGCAACCACCAGACTTGCGTTGGTCCCGCCAAATCCGAATGAGTTCGATAAGGCGGCCCGTACTTTCCGCTCTTGCGCCGTGTGCGGGACGAGATTCATGTCACATCCCTCGGATGGATTTTCCAGATTGAGTGTCGGCGGAATGATGCCGTTCTGAACGGCCAATGCGCAGAATATGGCCTCAACCGCACCGGCGGCGCCCAGCAGGTGGCCAATGGCCGACTTCGTCGACGACATAGCGACAGCATTCGCCGCGTCGCCGAACAGCCGTTTCACCGCACCATGTTCGATCTCATCACCAAGCGGCGTCGACGTGCCATGGGCATTAATATAGTCGATATCTTCCGGATTAAGGCCGGCCCTTTTCAGCGCGGCCCGCATGGAACGGAACCCTCCGTTGCCGTCTGCGGCGGGGGCGGTGATATGATGCGCATCGCCGGACATGCCGTAGCCGACAACCTCGGCATATATCTTAGCGCCGCGTTTTTTCGCGTGCTCCAATTCCTCCAACACCACGATGCCGGCGCCCTCGCCGATGACAAAGCCATCGCGATCCTGATCCCACGGTCGGGAAGCTTGTTGAGGTGTGTCATTAAAGCCCGTGGACAGCGCCCGGGCCTGGGCAAATCCGGCAACGCCCAATTTGCAAATGGCTGCTTCGGCGCCGCCGGCGACCATGACGTCCGCGTCATCCCACATAATCAACCGTGCTGCATCCCCGATGGCATGGGCGCCCGACGAACATGCCGTCACAACGGCATGGTTCGGGCCTTTGAAGCCGTATTTGATGGCGACTTGGCCACTAACAAGGTTGATCAGGCTGGCCGGAATAAAGAACGGACTGAGCCGACGGACTTTACCTTCGGCAACGACAGCGGCGCTGGATTCGATTTCCGGCAACCCGCCGATGCCGGAGCCCACCAGCACACCGGTCCGCTCCAGGCTTTCTTCGTCCTCGGGCTGCCAGCCGGAATCTTCGACCGCAAAGCTGGCAGCCGCCAAGCCGTATTGGATAAACGTATCCATCCGGCGTTGTTCCTTGGGCGAGGCCCATTCGTCCAGATCGAATTTGCCGTCGGCACTCGACTCCCCCTCCGAAGCGCGAGGGACCAACCCCGCGATCTTCGAGGGAATATCCGAAACATCGAATGTGTCGATTGGCTTAATGCCCGAACTGCCGCCAATGAGTCTTTCCCACGACAGTTGGGCGCCGCACGCCAGCGGAGTGACAAGTCCAATACCTGTAATGACCACACGTCTCATGAAGACTCGCGGGGTTCCAACTGACTCAAGCAAACAGGCGCCGATCTAGTCGGGCACCAAGAAGCGGATGAGTGTTAAGCGTTCTGCGACAGGAAGTCGACAGCGTCCTTAACCGTCAGAATTTTCTCGGCGGCGTCGTCCGGAATTTCGCATCCGAATTCTTCTTCGAACGCCATGACGAGTTCGACCGTATCCAAGCTGTCGGCCCCCAGATCATCAATGAAGCTTGCAGTATCGGTG
>JAYQGD010000411.1:0-3159 GCA_038140415.1 Rhodospirillaceae bacterium | reverse complement strand
TAGCGGACGATATCAACTTCCGCGCGGCCGGACGGCGTCCGGTAGGACACGTGGCTGCCCAATTCCAAATCAAAGCCGCTGTGATCGGCGATGACCAGCAGGTCAGGATGCCAGTCGGTGACCATGTCCAGCGTCGCCGCGCCTGCGTCCTGCTTGGTGGAGTGTAGTGTTGCGCAATCTGGGAAACCGGCGTCTTCCGCCATGCCCTGCAGCCGGGCCTGTGCGGGTGCGCGGAGCGACGCGATCAAATCATCCGACACCACATTGAGCGCCAGGGAATGGCCGTGTTCCATCTGCCATTTGATCAAGCTGCCGACGGCCAGTTCGGCGCCGTTTTCTTTGGCCAAATCCGCGGCCATTTGCAGTGTCTCGGTCGGGTAGCGTTCCAGATCAATCAACACCAAGATACGGCGGGGGCCGGATCGTGGGGCGGGCTTTATGGCCGGCTTGTCCTGAACCGCCGGCGCGGGCGCGCGGGACGGCTGCGTCGCGATGGGCGGCATGGCGGGATGAATCGGGGCCGGGCGGTCTTCCTGCTCCCGGCATTCCCAGAAAATGCGCTGGGTGCAACTGCCGCAGATATCCTGGTTCAGACGCTGATAGATGGTGGCGAAGCCGACGGTCTTGGATTGGAAGATGTTTTCCTTGCCGATCTCGTCCTCGACGCCGGACTTGCGGAGTTGTTCCAGCACGCGTCCCCTCAGACCCACCAGGTAAAGCGCCCCGCCGGCTTTACGGAGCGCGGCCGCCTCGCTGGCCAGGGCTTCGGCGCCGGTAACGTCGATAAAGTGAATGCCCGAACAAAGAACGACCATATGCCGCTGGTCCGGGAATTTGGATTCGAGCCGGTGCAGGTCTTCGATGACGCTGGAGACCGCGCCGAAATACATCGCGCCGTCGATCCGCACGATCTTGAGCTGCGGACATTCGGGCTGGTCGCGGACTTCCGACAAACGCCGCCGGTCGTCCACATTATTGGGGGCCATCACCGCCACGTTCGGGTGGGACGTGCGGTTGAGATAGAACACCAGGGACAGGATGACGCCGGCGAAGATCGCCAGTTCCAGATCCAAAAACAGCACCGAGAAAAACGTCACCGCCAGGACCGAGGCCTCGGATCGGCTGGAGCGGATCACCTGCTTGATGTGTTTAACGTCGATCAGGTTGACGCCGACCAGGATCAAAATGCCGGCCATGCCGGCCTTGGGCAGATAAACCACCAACGGTGCAACCAGGATCACAATCCCCATCAGGAAAACGCCGGCGGAAATGGCGGCGATGGGCGTTTTCGCCCCGGATTCGAAGTTCAGGCCGGACCGGTTGAAGGAGCCGGTGGCCACATAGCTGGAGAAGAAACAGCCGACCAGATTGGAAAGCCCCTGGCCGATGAACTCCTGGTTGCCGTCGATATGCTGGCCGCTGCGGATGGCGATAGCGCGGGAGATCGACATGGCCTCGGTCAGGGCAAAGATGGTCACCGCAACAGCAGTCGGCGCCAGATCCCGGATCACGTCGGCGGAAAAGTTAGGGGCGGAGAGCGGCGGCAGGCCGGAGGGAATGGCGCTTAGGGTCGCCACGCCGGCGTCGAAATAGGTGTTCATCACCAAGGCGATCAGGCAGGAGCCGACCAGCGCCAGGATCATGTTGGGGAAGTTCGGGAACAAGCGCTTGGAGGCGATACCCAAAACAATGGCGCTGACGCCGACGAAGGCGGCGGCCGGGGAGACGCCGTCCCGGTCGTCCCACAGATGGCCGAGCGTGTCGTAAAAATGCTGGCCGCGGGGCACATCCAGGCCCAGCAGGCCTTCCATCTGGCTGACCATGATCAGGATCGCCGCGCCGGCGGTGAAGCCGATGGCCACTGTGTGAGAGATAAAGTTCACCAATGCGCCCATGCGCATCAGTCCCATGAACAGTTCCAGCGCGCCGACCATCAGGGTCAGCGTGAGCACAAGGCTTACGAACTCCGGTGTGCCGGGGGTGGCAAACGCGCTGATGGACGCGAAGATCAGCAGAGAGGCGGCCGTGGTCGGGCCCGACACCAAATGCCAGGACGAGCCGAACAGGGCGGCGATAATGGCCGGGATCATGCCGGCATAGAGCCCGTATTCCGGGGGCATGCCGGCTAGGGTCGCGAACGCCACGCCTTGGGGCAGCACCACGAGAGCACCGGTGATCCCGGCGGTCAGGTCCTTGCCCATGGTCTGGCGGTTGACCAGGGGCAGCCATTCAGTGAAGGCGAGAAAAGGGTTTTTGCGCGGAACGGCGTCCGGATCGATCTCGTTAGCGGCAAATTCCTTGGGAGAACTCATTCCCGAACCCTCGACTGATCTCTGTCGCAACGGGAGGAACAGGTTCCACGCAGAATGGCCGAAGGGCCGCCGCAGGCATCACGACACAAAGATTTAAGTTGCACGGGCGGAGGACAAAGTCGGCCCCGGGGTAATGAGCCGGCAGATAACGCTTCTTCCGGGCGTGCGCGGGCGCAATAAACGCCTCACGGCCTGTGATGTCAAATGCAAATCCCGCAGGGCAGGGGGACGTTTAGGGAAAGGGTTGGCGGGGCTTGGATTTGGGTTCCGCAGCCTCAATCGCATAGACCGGTTGGCCGATCTTGGGCGCGGCGGTCGCCGAAGAATCGAAGACCGGCCAGACCTTCAGGATCAGCCCCGCCGCCACGAACACCAGCGCGATCAGCGCGGCCTGCTTGGCGTACCAGGCGTAGGTGTCGGACAGCACCTGGCCGATGACTTTTTGCGCGATGCCGTCGGGCGGGCGCTTGTCCTTGGGCAGGATCAGCCACAGCTCGGTCCGCTTATAAGGCCGGCGCTTGGCGAAATAACCGTAGCCCCAGAGAATGCCGGCGACGAAAAAACAGCAAATGCCGCCGGTGCGCGCCGCCAGCGCCGGCTCGAACGCCAGGCCGAACATCAGGCAGAATATGGCCAAGCCGGCGAAGCCTGTAGCTCTGCCGACTGACACGTGAGCGGCGTTTTCGATCTCGTGCATAGTAAGTCTCTGCCAGTTCAAACGTATCTTCGCCCGACTTCGAGCGCTGGGAAAGTCACATTTTGTGGATCGGTGTCGCAATTTTTGGAACTTGGTGCTATCAAGCGGCCCTGGTTGGATGTTGAGTATCAATTATGAGCGCTACCATTT
>JAYQGD010000410.1:0-3164 GCA_038140415.1 Rhodospirillaceae bacterium | reverse complement strand
TACGCCACGGCGATCCACCGCAAGAAAGGCAACTGCTTGGCCTGCCACACCTTCCCCGCAAAGGGACAAGCGGACCACGGCAATATCGGCCCTGATCTGCGTGGAGTGGCAAGTCGTTATTCCGAAGCCGAACTTCGTCTTCGAATTGTAGATCCGAAAGTTGTTAACGAAGACACGATCATGCCGTCCTTTTATAAGACCGCTGGCCTGCACCGTGTTCAGAAAAAATGGGCAGGCAAAACTATGCTCAGCGCACAGGAAGTCGAAGATATCGTCGCATACCTATTAACGCTGAAAGAAGAGAAATAATTATCGACAGATTGGAGCTACAAACCATGTCAAAAGTATTAGAAACCTCTGAGTTAAAGAAAAGCGTATCCGTTGACCGTCGCGGCGCGCTTCGTTTGCTGGGCCTTGGCGCCGTTGCCGCTACAGCCGGCGCCCTGGCGCCGATGCGGGCTTCCGCCACGCCGGAATCCGCCGGGGTGCTGATGGATAAGCTTAGCGGCAGCAAGTCCTACAAGTCCGGTAAGGTCACCCTAAAGACTCCGGCGATCGCCGAAAACGGCGCCACTGTTCCGGTGTCCGTCTCGGTCGACAGCCCGATGACAGACGGCAACTATGTGAAGTCCATTCACCTGGCTGCGGACCAAAACCCGCGTCCGGAGGTTGCGTCTTTCCACTTCACCCCGGCTTCCGGTAAGGCCAAAGTGTCAACCCGGCTGCGCCTCTCCAAGTCGCAGAACATTATCGCGGTTGCGGTGATGAACGACGGCACTGTCTACAAAGCGTCGAAGCTGGTCAAAGTCACCATCGGCGGCTGCGGCGGCTAATCGAGTAAGGGAGATTAGAGAAAATGGCTAAGAAACCGAGAGTAAAAGTCCCGTCCTCCGCCAAGAAGGGCGACGTGATCGAGATCAAAACCCTGATCCCGCACAAAATGGAAACGGGCCAGCGGAAGGGCAAGGACGGAAAGCCGATCCCCCGCTTCATCATCAACAAGGTGGAAGTGACCTTCAACGGCAAGCCCGTGGTCACCGCCGATCTTCATCCGGCGATATCTGCTAATCCGTATTTCTCGTTCCATGCGCGGGTCACGGAGAGCGGTACCTTTAATTTCACTTGGACCGACGACAAGGGTGGTAAAGTAACTACCAGCAAGAAGATCAACGTGTCTTAAGGCACTGCTTATGAAACAAGGAGTTTTAGTATGAAGTATCGTATTTTAGCAAGCTGCGCTGCCCTTTTGGGTCTTGTCGTGGCCACAACGGGCTCTGCGCTAGCGCAAGATACCGAAGCTGATCGCCGGGCGAAGGATCCGCGTAATAAAAACTATATCGTGGGTGAAAAAAAGAGTGGTTACGTTTTCATGACCGCGCTCACTCGAGATATGCAAGACGATGACTTTGCTAATCCAGCGTTTACTGTTGTGGATGTAGGGCAAGAACAATGGAACAAAGTCAATGGCAAAGCCGGAAAGTCCTGTGCTTCCTGCCACAACGATATTGCTTCAATGAAAGGCGTTGCCAATAAATACCCACAGTATGACCCATCGCAAGACAGAATGATCTCACTCCAACATCTGATCAACAGGCACCTAGAGAAAGACATGGGTGCTAAGCCGTGGAAGTGGGAGTCTACTCAAATGCTGGGAATGGTCGCTCTCATCAAATCCCAATCTCGAGGAATGCCTGTGAATGTCCGGCTCGATGGGCCGGCTAAGAAATTCTTTGAAAAAGGGAGAGAATTTTACAATCAGCGTCGTGGTCAAATGGATATGTCATGCGCACATTGTCATGATGACAATTTCGGCAATATGGCGCGCTCAAATGTATTAAGTCAGGGACAGATGAATGGTTTTCCGACCTACCGTTTCAAGTGGCAAGGGGTTGGTTCATTGCACCGTCGTTTCATAGGATGTAATAAAAATATTCGAGCAACTCCTTACAAGCGCGGTTCCGAGGAGTACACGAACCTCGAACTCTACATGCAGTGGCGTTCCAGCGGCCTGAAGTGGGAATCTCCTTCGGTACGTAACTAAAGTTCAGACAAAAAGGGCGGTAGCATTGTCATGTTACCGCCTTTTTTGCGCCTACATTTTGAATGCAAATAATCTGTCGCCAACCCGAATTATAAGATTTGAGCCATGCTAACTCGTCGAGATTTTTTGCAGGTATCTGCAGCTACTGCCGCTCTGCTGGGCGGGGGCAAAATGGCGTCCGCCGCCAGTCACCAGGCCATCAGCCAGGATAAACTTCTGGAGTTTGAGCCCAAGGGCCAGGTCACCCTGCTCAACTTCACCGACTGTCATGCGCAACTGGTGCCGCTGTATTTCCGGGAACCCTCGGTCAATCTGGGCGTGGGCGCGGTGAACGGCCTGCCGCCTCATCTGACGGGCAAGGAAATCCTGCAGAAATTCGGCCTCAAGGCCGGCACGCCGGAAGCCTATGCCTTCTCCAGCGAGGACTTTGTCGAACTGTCCAAGACCTATGGCCGGATCGGCGGCTTCGCCCACATGGCGACCCTGATCAACGCCATCAAGGCGGAACGGCCGGGCAAGACCCTGCTGGTCGATTGCGGCGACACCTGGCAGGGCTCCTACACGGCGCTGAAGACCCGCGGCGAAGACATGGTCGATTTCATGAACGCGCTGGGCGTGGACGTGATGACCGGCCACTGGGAATTCACCTATGGCGCCGAACGCGTCAAGGAACTACTGGAAAAAGTCAAATTCCCGTTCGTCGCCGGCAACGTGGTCGACACGGAATGGGAAGAACCGGTCTTTAAGGACCATGCTTTCTTCGAGCGCGGCGGCGTCAAGATCGGCGTGATCGGCCAGGCCTTCCCCTATACGCCGATCGCCAATCCGCGTCACCTGATCCCGACCTGGTCCTTCGGCATCCGCGAAGAAAAAATCCGAGAAAGCGTCAAGAAAGTCCGGGACGGCGGCGCCGAACTGGTCGTGCTGGCCAGCCACAACGGCTTCGACGTGGACCGCAAACTGGCCTCCCGGGTCGACGGCATCGACGTCATCCTGACCGGCCACACCCACGACGCGGTACCCGGCATTGTCCGGGTCAATGACACGCTGCTCGTGGCCACCGGGTCTCACGGCAAGTTCCTGGGCCGGCTGGACGTCGAGGTTAAGAACAAGAAGATTTCTG
>JAYQGD010000409.1:0-3170 GCA_038140415.1 Rhodospirillaceae bacterium | reverse complement strand
GCCTGACCCGGGACGAGCGGGTGGAAACCCGGATGGTGGTCTCGCACACGGCCCAAAAGTGTCATCAGATTGTCGATGAGCTGGCGTTGGCCGTGGGCTCCCGGGGATACTATTTAGACTCTCCGATCCAGCGGTTTCAACGGGACGCCAACATGCTGGCCACCCACGCGATCTTTGAATTCGACCACGTGGCCAACCTCTACGGTGGCACGCTGCTGGGCCTCGACGTGCCCGACAATGCGATGATTTGAAAGCGCGCGCGAATCGCTGGTGAATTTGCCACCGCAGACGCCCTGCCGGAATTCCCAAGCGCCCCAAAAAATCTGCTGATTTCCAAGCTTTTCTGGCTCGTTTTTCGCGCCCATCGAGTCCGCTTGGCAAGGGACGTTTCTCGTGTATGATGCGTCGCCAACTCTTCTAGGAGATGGCATGGAAATCCTCGACGGTCTTACATTCGACGACGTACTGCTCGAACCCGCAGCTTCCGACGTCCTGCCCACCGAAACAAATATCGAAACGCGCCTGACCAAGAACATCGAGCTTGGCATTCCGCTTTTGTCCGCCGCCATGGATACGGTGACCGAGAGCCGGCTGGCGATCGCCCTGGCCCAGGCCGGCGGCATCGGCGTGATCCATAAAAACCTGGAGCCTGAAGAACAGGCCGACGAGGTTCGCAAGGTCAAAAAGTTTGAATCCGGCATGGTGGTCAATCCGGTCACCGTGGCCCCGGATATGACCTTGGCCGAGGTCCGCGCTTTGATGCAGCGGCTCGGCTTTTCCGGCTTTCCCGTTGTCGACAGCGCTGACAACAAGCTGGTCGGCATCCTGACCAACCGGGATGTACGATTTGCATCCGATCCAAACCAGGTGGTTCGGGAATTGATGACGCCGCACCACAATGATGCGCCGCTGGTGACCGTCACCGAAAACGTGGCGATGGAAGAGGCGCAGAAATTGCTGCACCAAAACCGGCTGGAAAAGCTGGTTGTGGTGGATGATGATTTCCGCTGCGTCGGGCTGATCACCGTCAAGGATATGGATAAGGCGCAAGCGTTTCCCGACGCCTGTAAGGACGAAAAAGGCCGGCTTCGAGTAGCTGCTGCCACCGGCGTCGGCGATGCCGGCCAAGCGCGGGCGGAACTGTTGCTGGATGCCGAGGTGGACGTCATCGTCGTCGACACGGCGCATGGCCATTCCAAAGGCGTCCTCGAATCCGTCAACCGGATTAAAAAGCTCAGTAACTATACCCAGGTCCTGGCCGGCAATGTCGCCACCGCCGACGGCGCCAAGGCACTGATTGATGCGGGCGCGGACGCGGTCAAGGTTGGCATCGGACCCGGCACCATCTGCACCACCCGTATGGTCGCCGGTGTGGGCATGCCGCAGTTTACCGCGGTCATGGAATCCGCCGAAGTATGTAACAAGGCGGGCATCCCGGTAGTCGCCGACGGCGGCATCAAATATTCCGGCGATGTGGCCAAAGCCATCGCCGCCGGCGCGGACTGTGTGATGATCGGCTCGCTGTTCGCCGGCACGGAAGAAAGCCCCGGCGAGGTGTTCCTCTACCAGGGACGCTCCTACAAATCTTATCGAGGGATGGGCTCACTCGGCGCTATGTCGCGCGGATCCGCCGATAGATATTTCCAGCAGGATGTTTCAGACAGTTTGAAGCTGGTGCCGGAAGGCGTCGAAGGCCGCGTCCCCTACAAGGGGCCGGTCGAAAACGTGATCCATCAATTGTGCGGCGGGTTGCGGTCTTCCATGGGCTACACCGGCAACCGGACCATCCCTGACATGCAGAAGAACTGCCGGATGCGCAAGATCACGGCCGCCGGATTGCGGGAAAGCCACGTGCATGATGTCACCATCACCCGCGAGGCCCCGAACTATCGGGTCGAAAACTAGCCGCCCGGCCGTGGATGTCCGATGACACCCGGCGCCCGCGTTGCCGCGGCTATTGAACTTCTGGAAAAGGTCGAACGGTCGCAGTCGCCGGCGGCTGACGTGATCTCCGCTTATTATCGAGGCCGGCGTTTCATCGGTTCCAAGGACCGGCGGGAGATTTCCCGGCTGGTCTTTGCCGCCATCCGCCATCACGCCCGCCTGAATTACTGGACCAATAGCGGAGACGTCCGGCAACGGATGCTGACGCTGCTCTGCCGTGTGGACGGCCAATCTCCCCAAGAGATCGCCGGCCTTTTCAGTGGAGACGGCTACGCGCCGCCGGCACTGTCTTCCGAGGAAACCAAATTTATTGATGAAATTGTGGACCGGCCGGACGATGCGCCCGCATGGGTGTCGGCGGAAATCCCGGATTGGCTTTATGAGGATCTGGCCACCGTCTGGGGCGAAGAGACGGCAGCAGAAGCGGAGGCCCTCAACACGCCGGCGCCGTTGGACCTCCGCGTTAACACCCTCAAAGCCGACGTGGGCCGCGCCCTCGAAGTCCTGCGCAATGACGGGATTGAGGCCGAGGCCACGCCATTTTCGCCCATCGGCCTCAGGCTTTCCGGGCGGGTCAATCTGCAGGCCACCACGGCCTTCAAAGGTGGCTTTGTTGAGGTTCAGGATGAGGGCTCTCAACTGATCGCGCTACTCACCAATGCGAAAGCGGACCAGCGGACCATCGATTTTTGCGCCGGGGGCGGAGGAAAGACCTTGGCGCTTGCCGCCACCATGAGAGACGGCGGCCCCCTGATCGCCTGCGACCTTGAGGAAGAGCGTCTAAATAAACTCGCCCCCCGGTTAAAGCGCGCCAGCGTCTCCAATATTACCCGCCAGCCTCTTACAGGTCTGGATGATCCCTGGATCGCGGCGAATGCCGGCACGGCGGAAAGGGTGCTGCTGGACGTGCCCTGTTCCGGCGCAGGGGCGTGGCGGCGCAACCCGGCGGCCAAATGGCGACTGACGCCAGCCCGCCTTGAGAGCTACACCAAAACCCAGCAAGAAATATTGCATACCGCCTCACATCTGGTCGCGCCCGGTGGACGGCTTATCTATGCCACCTGTTCGGTCCTGCCCGCCGAAAATGAAAATCAGATCGACGCCTTTCTCGCGGCCAATTTTGGGTTCCGCCTTTTACCCATCGGCGAGGTCTGGGCGGAAACCATCGGCGGCAATTGCCCCTGTGCCAACCCTTACCTTAGGTTAACCCCCTATAGAAACGGCAC
>JAYQGD010000408.1:0-3188 GCA_038140415.1 Rhodospirillaceae bacterium | reverse complement strand
CGATAGGCCTGGTGCATGATCCCCATAGCGCGATAGCAGTCTTCGACGGTTTCGACCAAAACCCGGAAAGCGATGACATCGGAAATCTGTTCGAAGGAAATGTTTTTCTTCTGCATCTTTCGCCAGATCGAATACGGCGTTTTCTCGCGGCCTTCCACATGAGCCCGCAACCGCGACTCAGCCAAGGTCTTGGTCAGCTCGAAGATGATCTCGTCGACATTGTCCTTGCCCTCTGCCTTGAGAAACTCCAATCGCGAGATAATGGAGTTCCGGGCCTCCGGGTTAAGGACCGAGAAGGACAAATCCTCCAGCTCGTTTTTCATCTCCTGCATGCCCACCCGCTCGGCGAGCGGTGCGTAGATTTCCATGGTTTCGAGCGCAATGCGCCGGCGCTTGGCCGATTTGGAAATGAAGTCGATGGTGCGCATATTATGCAGCCGGTCGGCCAGCTTCACCAACAGGACCCGGATGTCCTCCGACATGGCGAGCACCAGTTTGCGGAAATTCTCCGCCTGGTCCGACTGATTGGTCTGCATCTCCAACTGGGTGAGCTTGGTGACCCCATCCACCAACTGGCAAATCTCATCGCCGAAGGCGTCGGTGATGTCCTGGGACGTGGTCTCCGTATCCTCGATCGTATCGTGCAGCAGCGCGGTAATGATCGAGGTGGAATCCAGTTTGTACTTGGTGAGGATGCCGGCCACTTCCAAAGGATGAGAGAAATACGGATCACCCGACGCGCGGGTCTGGTTGCCGTGCGCCTTCATGGCGAACACATAGGCGCGGTTCAGCGCCTCTTCGTCCGCGCGAATGTCATAGGCTTTGACGTTCTCAACCAGTTCGTATTGCCGGATCATTCAGTCTCATTCCCGGAGCCAATCTTGCGACCGTCAACACAACAGCCATATGCTTATATAGCCCGGAAATTCCGTAATTGAACAGCACAACGGATCACCGGTTCTTCACCGATGCCGAAAATCGTCTTTACGTGGGTATGACGGACTTAGAGGAGGTCGTCGTCGCCGGCCGGGGGCTGTTCAACCGGCAGCACATTGTCTTCGAAGATCGGCACCGGCGTATCGCTTTCCTGCCCGTCTTCCGGGACCGGCAGGGTGATGTTCTGCTTCAATTCCTCAAGCTCGCCGGAAACGGCCATGTCTTCCAGCTCTTCCTCGGTGGGCTCGTCGGATTCGATGTGTTTCTGCAGGCCCTTGACCAGGGTTTGCTCGATTTCTTCCAGGTCGAGGTTCTCTTCCGCGATTTCCCGAAGCGCAATAACCGGGTTCTTGTCGTTGTCGCGATCCACGGTCAGTTCGGCGCCGGACGACAGGCTGCGCGCGCGCTGGGCGGCGAGCATTACCAATTCAAACCGGTTGGAAACTTTTTCGATGCAATCTTCTACGGTCACGCGGGCCATGCGGGCATTCTCCTTGCCGAAGTCGGAGTTATCGGGGAATGGGCGCAGATGTATATACGGGTTGCGGAAAAATGCAAGGGCTCAATCCAATAATTCGATCTTTTGCGCCGGGTCCAGGGCATCGATCAGCGCCGCGAGGGACTGCTTTGTCACCGGATGAACCCAATCCGGCGCGATATCCCTCAACGGCAGCAGCACGAATGCCCGTTCAGTTAGCCTCGGATGGGGCAGCGTCAACCGCTCACTATCCATAACAAGGTCGTCATAGGCCAACAGGTCCAAATCCACGATGCGGGCGGCATTACGCTCTCCCCGCTCCCGGCCCATGGCGGCTTCGATTTCCAGCAGCCGGTCCAGCACGGCTTCCGGCGGCAGATCGGTTTCGACCGAGGCGACCGTGTTGATGTACCAGGGCAGGTCCGAGGCAGGCACTGGTGCCGTTTTGTAGAAGCGCGACACATCAATCACCGAAATACCGGCATTCTCCATAGATTCCAGGGCTTTACGGCAGTTATCCACAGGCGGGTCGCCGGCGGTGGACGGCAGATTTGAGCCGATGCCCACGAGTATCATCAAACGGTTCCCACGGAGTTGTGACTGGTGTAGAGTCTTGATCTGCTTTATTAAAATTGTGCCGCGCTATTATTCAGCGGCAACGGTTATTTGTCCAAAATTCATTTCGAGGATGTCATGATGAACTTCTATCCCGGTGAACGTATTGGCTTATTTATCGACGGCTCCAATCTGTATGCCTCCGCTCGCGCCCTCGGTTTTGATATAGATTACAAGAACTTACTGAAGGTTTTTGAGGAACAGGGCACGCTGGTTCGCGCCTTCTATTACACCGCCATGGTGGAAGAGGCTGAATACTCTCCGATCCGGCCGCTGGTCGATTGGCTGGACTACAACGGCTACACCATGGTGACAAAACCCACCAAGGAATTCACCGATACGGCGGGCCGCAAAAAGATCAAAGGCAATATGGATATCGAGCTGGCCGTGGATGTGATGGAAATCCAGCCCCATTTGGACCACATCGTGATTTTCTCCGGCGATGGTGATTTCCGCCGGCTGGTTGAATCCGTCCAGCGCAAAGGCGCGCGGGTGTCGGTGGTCAGCACGGTTGTCTCGAAACCGCCGATGATCGCCGATGAGCTTCGCCGTCAGGCCGATGTGTTTATCGAGCTGGCCGATCTGCAGGATCAGATCGAACGCCAGGGCGGTCAGGGACAGCATCTCCAGATGGATATGGACGAAGATGACGACCTGATCGACGATTACGACGACGACTTTGACGGAGATTACGTCGGTTCCGCGTAATCCGGCTTGAGTTTTCCGGCGCCGCCGTGAATGTTGGCGCCTATGAACGCCCCCGGCACAGACTGTTCCCTTTGCCCCCGCCTCGCTCAGTTCAGGCAGGATAACCGTGATGCTTATCCGGATTGGTTCAACGCGCCCGTCCCCTCCTTTGGCGGGCTGGATGCGGAACTGCTGATCCTGGGCCTGGCCCCCGGTCTCAAAGGGGCCAATCGCACCGGCCGGCCGTTTACCGGCGATTATGCCGGCGACCTCCTCTACCCGACGCTTCTGACCTTCGGTTTTGCTCACGGCGTGTATGATTCCCGCCCAGAAGACGGGGTGGAGATGGTGAATACCCGGATCGCCAATGCGGTGCGCTGTGTGCCGCCGCAAAACAAGCCTGTGGGCGCGGAAATCAAGGCCTGCGCACCGTTTCTGGACAGCGAGCTCAGCGCCATGACCAATCTCAAGG
>JAYQGD010000407.1:2006-3190 GCA_038140415.1 Rhodospirillaceae bacterium | reverse complement strand
TTCAGGTTCACTTTGACGTTGTTGGCGATGCCGCCGTGGGCCAAGGCTTCGGCCAAGGATTTATAGGCGTCCAGAAGCCCGGTGTACTTGCCGACCACGGCGATGGCCACCTCGCCTTCCGGGGCGGTTGCCCGTTGGACGATCTTCTCCCAGGGCTCTAGGTTCGGTTTCGGCGCATCCAGGCGGAAATGGTGCAGCACTTCCCGGTCCAGGCCTTCTTGGTGATAGGCGATCGGCACCTGATAAATGCTTTTCACGTCGAGGGCCGAAACCACCGCCTCTTCCCGGACGTTACAGAACAGTGCAATTTTGCGCTTCTCGGACTCCGGAATCTCCCGATCCGCGCGGCAAAGCAGGACATCCGCCTGAATCCCCACATTCAGCAACTCCTTGACCGAGTGCTGGGTGGGCTTGGTTTTCAGCTCCCCCGCAGCGCCGATATAGGGCAGCAGGGTGAGATGAATGTACATGGTGCGATCCCGGCCCAGCTCGTTGCCCAACTGCCGGATCGCCTCGAAGAACGGCAGACCCTCGATATCGCCGACCGTGCCGCCGATTTCGCAGAGCACGAAATCCTCATCGGTTAGATCGGATTTCACAAAATTCTTAATGGCGTCGGTGACATGGGGAATGACCTGAATGGTCGCGCCCAGATATTCGCCCCGGCGCTCCTTGGCGATCACGTCGGAATAGATGCGGCCGGTAGTGACATTGTCGCTTTGACGGGCGTCCACACAGGTAAATCGCTCGTAATGGCCCAAATCCAGATCGGTCTCGGCCCCGTCATCGGTGACGAAAACCTCGCCGTGCTGGTACGGGCTCATGGTGCCCGGATCGACGTTGAGATAGGGATCCAGCTTACGCAGCCGGACCTTGAACCCGCGCGCTTGTAGGAGCGCCGCCAGGGATGCGGATGCGAGACCTTTACCAAGTGAGGAAACCACGCCGCCGGTGATAAATATAAAACGCGTCATGGACCGGTAACCTATAACATCCGACCTGACCTCAAAAGGAAAGAGGCGGCTCCGGGGCCGCCTCTATCTAACTATTTGAAATCAAGAGCATAATTTCTAATTCTGTCCCGGGCTTGGCAACTGCGGGAGTTGCGGAATCGCCGGAACCTGCTGTTGATTCGCGGGCGGGGTCGCGCCCTGCTCGTCAATGATGGATTTTGTCTGCCGTCC
>JAYQGD010000407.1:0-1906 GCA_038140415.1 Rhodospirillaceae bacterium | reverse complement strand
GGGCCGAACCGGCTTTGGCCCGGCGCAAAGTCGGGCTCTATTTAATCTGTTTTTCCGGCTTGTACAGCGTTTTCGTGAAAAACGGCGATCGCACCTGCCGGTCAATCAGTCGGGACAAGCCTCGGCGATGGCCCAGAAATCTTCCCATTTCAGACTGGCGCCGCCGATCAACCCGCCGTCCACATCAGGAAGGGCGATTAGTTCCGCCGCATTGCTTGGCTTCATGGAGCCGCCGTAAAGAATTCGCATACCGGCGGCGGTATCTCCGCCAAACCGGCTTGCCAGCTCACCCCGGATAAACGCATGAACTTCCTGCGCATCTTCCGGTGTGGGGGTTTTGCCCGTACCGATTGCCCAAACGGGCTCGTAGGCGATCACCGTGTTGGCGGCGGTCGCACCGTCGGGGACCGATCCGGCAACTTGCCGCCCGACCACAGTCATGGTTTCCCCGGCGTCCCGCTCCGCCTCGGTCTCGCCGACACAGACAATGGCAATCAATCCGGCGGCCTGCGCCGCAGATGCCTTCGCTTTTACAAGATCGTCGGTTTCCCCGTGATCCATACGGCGTTCCGAATGGCCGACGATAACATGGCTGCAGCCGATATCGCCCAGCATTTGGGCGCTTATGTCCCCGGTGTGCGCGCCGGACTCGTTGGTATGACAATCCTGGCCGCCGACCATGATGCCGCTGTCGCCCGCCGCTTTCACAACCGCCCCCAGCATGGTCGCCGGCGGGCAGACCAGCATGTCGAAGCCGGCGGCGCCCTGCCCTGACAGTTGCTGAACCAGTCCCTTCACCCGCTCGTCTGAGTCCGAGCGCAATCCGTTCATTTTCCAATTGCCCGCGATGAGAGGCGTTCGCGCAGATGTCATGCCTAAAATGTCTCCGAAATACCGTCTGAATGTGCGGCTTCGTGATTAGCACAGCCTCCTCAGTCTGGCCACACTTAGACATCAAGATTTGCATGATTTCCCGGTTGCCGCTGCCGGGTCACGCTTTTATGATGCCGCCCCTTCGGCGGAGATCGTTAAAACCTTTCCGCACCTGAACAATTCTCTGCACGGGAAATGCCAAGAATGCTCGGAAACTTTCGCGAAAAAATTCTGTCCTGGGGCGCAAAGATACTTTTTGCCCTGCTGATCGTCAGCTTCATGTTATGGGGTGTGGGCGATTATATCGGCCCGGCGACACAGGCAGATGAAGTGGCCGCCATCGGTTCCGTAAAGATTTCCGGCTATGATCTGCAGGATCAGGTGCAAACCTCCACCCGCCGGTTAAGCGCAGCTTTGGGACAGCCGGTGACCAACGAGCAGGCCCGGGCCTTCGGCATCGTCGACCAGACCCTGGAAACCATGGTCCAGCGCGCCCTGTTTCAGGAAAGCGCAAACCAGCTTGGACTTTTGGTGAAGCCGGAAATGGCGGCGCGCGAAATCCGGGATGATGCGCGTTTCAAGTCGGTCACCGGACAGTTTAACCGCAACATTTTTGATCAAGCGGTCCAGCAAATGGGCCTGAACGAAGCTTTGTTCCTGCAGCGTTATCAACGCGACATTTTGCGCGGACAAATGTTGAGTCTCCTCAACATGTCCAACAAGGCGCCCCGGACATTGACGGAAACCCTTTATCGCTACCGCAATGAAAAACGTGTCGCCGAGTTCATCCGCATTAACCACAGTTCCATGACCAATCTGCCGACGCCCAATCAGGCGGAGTTGGAGACGTTCCATAAGGAAAACGCCCGGCAATTCACCGCACCGGAATACCGCACGGTGACCATGGTTCGGATGAAGCCGGAAACGGTGGCCGAAACCATTGATGTCACCGAGGAACGGATCAAGGAAGAGTATGATCACCGGATTGGCGAATTCAGCCAGCCCGTAGGGAGGCAGCTGCAACTAATGCTGG
>JAYQGD010000406.1:0-3192 GCA_038140415.1 Rhodospirillaceae bacterium | reverse complement strand
GGCGCGTTCAAAAATCCATACATCGGCATGGCATTCGGTCTCCCACCAGATCGGAGTTATGTTTTTACAAAATTTGGTACTTCTAATAAGCAAGGATGATGCCAACATGAAGTATGTTTAAGTAATTGAATTATAATAATAAATAACGTTCTATGTGGGGCCGAAGCGGTTGGATACGGAGTTTGCGGAAGTAGGGTAAAAATTGCCGGGCAATCCGTACCGGCCCGGGTGATTTTACGGATGGAAATAGGGCTGGGGTGCATCAACCAGCTTTTATGAAAACCCGAATTCCACTATCTTGTTCTCGATGAAAGTTCCGGAAATCAGATCCACGCCCGCCCAAAAGGCAAAGGCGACTAAAAAGAGTTCCGCCGCCGGCGGGCCCAGCTTTTCCGACCATTTGGGCCAGGTTTCTTCTTCGAGCAGCGGGGCCGAATCGCCGAAGGAGGTCGCCGGTGTCAGCGGCGTGAGTTCTATCCTTTCCGTACAGGAAGTACAGAACGATACAGAGGAGCGCGCCCGCCGGGAAATGGTGCGCTACGGCGAGGATATTCTCGATAAATTGGAAGAATTGCGCCGGGATTTGCTGATTGGCGCCATCCCCAAGGACCGGCTGGCAAACATGGCGCAAGCGCTGCGTAACCGTAAGGCCACGGTGACCGATCCCCGGCTTCTTGCGCTGATTAACGATATTGAGCTCAGGGCGGAAGTCGAGCTGGCGAAGTGGAGCCGCACGATTTAGCTGTTTCCCCACTTTTTTCCTGTAGTTTGGCCGTAAAATTAACTCGAACCTAAGTTGATTATCCTCTTGAGAGAGCGGTTTCTCGCAATTATATTCCGCCGCCAAATGGTGATGGCTTCCCAGGAGGACTAACAAATGACGGTGACACTCCCACCGGACTACCGTCCGGAAGACGAAGAAGAGTTTATGAGCGACCGGCAGCGCGAATATTTTCGCCAGAAGCTGGAAAAGTGGCGGCTCGAATTGCTGGAAGAAGCCAGTGAAACCCGCTCGCACCTCCAGGAAAACACGTTTCTCGAGCCGGATCTCGCGGATCGGGCGTCGGTGGAAACCGAGCGCTCTCTCGAACTGCGCACCCGCGACCGTGCCCGTAAAC
Source organism: Rhodospirillaceae bacterium (assembly GCA_038140415.1). GTDB lineage: Bacteria > Pseudomonadota > Alphaproteobacteria > Rhodospirillales > UBA2165 > JAYPHU01. The sequence goes on along the minus strand of JAYQGD010000406.1, from coordinate 2,074 downwards.
TGATTTCCAAAATCGACGAGGCGCTGGAACGGATCGAAGACGGATCCTACGGTTATTGCGAGGAAACCGCCGAGCCCATCGGCCTTCGCCGGCTGGAGGCGCGGCCGATCGCCACGCTGAGTCTTGAGGCCCAAGAGCGGCACGAAAAAGACGAGAAAACGCGCCGGGATCTCTAATCCCGGCAACTGATGCCCATTCAGAAAAAAAAGAAGGCCGGTGGTTGCCCACCGGCCTCAAGTTGTTCCAATTCATGTTGGAATTAGAACGGGAAGATAATATCGATGAGCTGCGTGCCGTAACGAGGCTGTTGCAGGTCCGACAAGGTGCCGCGGCCGCCATAGGCTACCCGCATCTCAGCGATTTGTTCATGTGAAATGGAGTTGGAGGAGTCGATGTCTTCCGGGCGGACAACGCCGGTGACCATGACTTCCCGCATCTCGTAGTTAACCTTGATTTCCTGGCGTCCGAACACCACGAAGTTGCCGTTGGGCAGAACCTGGGTGACGATACCGGCCAGGGTGACCGCTACGGTTTCCGAACGGTCAATGGCGCCGTCGCCTGTGGTTTCATGCTTGGTGCCCAGACTGACCGTTGTCGCCGGCGCAATCGCTTGCGGCAAGGCCTTGGCGAGTTCCGCTTCCAGACCCAGCAGGTTGGTCACGTCGCCGTCTTCCTTATCGTCCCGTTCCCGGGTCGTGGAGTTGGCCAAGGCGGCGCTGTCGGAAATCGCCAGCCGGATCGTCAGGATGTCGCCCACCTGGCTGGCCCGCTGATCGCGGAAGAAAGCGCGGGCGCCGGGACGCCAAAGTGAATTCGCCTTATGGTTGACTTGTTGCGGGGCCGGCATGGGCATGCTGACCGGCCGGTAGTTGGGCCTATTGGTCGGGTTGGAGATATCGCTTACTTCGGGACCTTTGCCGACTTCAGAGAGGCGCGTGAACGTGTTGCACGCCACCAGGGAAGTCGAGAGCAGGAGCACGAGCCCGAGCCTTTTGGTTGTCTGGAACAAGGGGGAGTTCATCATGTTTCTCCTAGTCATCTAGCTGTTGGTGAATGCTGGCGACACGTGCGGTGCCCGCGCCGACGATTTCACCTTCGATGATGCGCTTGGTGTGGTTGTTCTTGATCCGGATCGTGTCGCCTTTACCCCCGTTGTCCAGCGACTTGCCCTGCGCGGTCAGGCGCATCTGGCCGCGTTGTAGTAAAATCGTAACGATACTGCCCTTTTTGACCAGTTGCGGGCGGCGCAGATAGGACGCCCGGACCGGCTGGTTAGGACCAATGCTCCGCGTCGCTTCCTGCCCGGCGAGCGTGTCCTCGTCGACAACCACGTCGCGGGTGACTCGGGTTTCGTACAATTTCTTCCAGGTAATATCGTCCTCACGGATAATGTCGCCGCGGCGCACCCGTTTGCTGAGTACCGGCACCGGGACCAGTTTGTAGACCCGGCCATTGATCCTGAACCGTTGGGCGGCGGGATCGTCTGCCGGCGCCACGAGGGTGGCCGAGACGCGATTGGTTCTCTCGTCGTAGGTAAGCGCTTCGACACCGACTGTTGCCGGCTTTTCGGCCGCCACAAAGATACGCGCATTACGGGCGTTAATGTGAAGCTCGATGTTCTCGCCGAGATTCTTGTCCTTCAGGGCGTCCAGTAGTACAGCCTCGATTTCGTCCCGCTGAATTTCCTGGCTGGCGCGTTCCACCGTCGCCCGCGTTTCCATGGTCAATGGCCGCCAGGGCACACCGTGGTACTTGGCCACCCGGTAGAGCCACTCCACCCGGTACACGGATTGCTTTCCGGGCTGCGGCGAGTAAGCGATCTTATTAGCCGCTTTCTCGCCCTGGATAGTGAACAAGTCTCCCAGCCGGACATATTGGTCCTCCACCACGATGTGGGTGTTGAGCGAGACTTCACTGGCCAGGGCCGGAGCCCCGAGAATACTCCAAACGAGGCCGAATACTGCCAGTTTACGTATCATGGCTGCCTCCTATCGGATCTGGTTAAGGGTGCCCATCATCTCGTCAGAGGTCTGAATGACCTTGGAATTCATCTCGTAGGCGCGCTGCGCCGAGA
>JAYQGD010000405.1:0-3197 GCA_038140415.1 Rhodospirillaceae bacterium | reverse complement strand
GGGCGGATGTCCGACTGCTGTTCCTCGAACTGCTGCCGGTCGAGCCCGTCATAGCGGGGCAGGAACCCCATGTTGAAGGACGGCACCCGCACCGCCGCTGTCGGCACTTCTTCCAAAAAACGCATCCAGGCCCGCATCCGCGCGCGCTCCGCCAGATCGGCCGGACTCAACGGCGGATCGGGATATTTCTCGTCCAGATATTCGCAGATGACGCTGGAATCGATTATGATCTCCCCGTCGTCGACCAGGGTCGGTACCACCCCGTTGGGGTTGATCTCCAGATACTCGGGCTTCAAGTGATCTTTGCCCTTGCCCAGATCGAGCAGCACGTTCTCAAAGTCGACCCCCTTCTCCGCCAGACAGATGCGGACCTTCTGGGAACAGGTGGAATGGGCGGCGTTGTAGAGGGTCAGCATGGGGGAACTCCTGGTCGAGAATATTGGTTAACTGCTAGCAGAGGGCCGTACGTCTCACAAGGAGGACCCCACCCGTCTCAAACTCTTATGCGCCGCTTTCGCCCCCCGGCTGAGGGCGAAAAAGCGCGCCACGTCGCCGGGCCGGGCGAGAAGGCCGCCGAGCAGTGTGCCGGGCCGGGGCGTGCCGTCCGGTTTGATCACGCCCGAGAGGTTCACCGGCAGGTTCTGATCGGCCGTATCCGAGATCGCTTTTACACACAGAAATGCCACGCCGTGATCCGCTGCCGCCCGCGCCGCGCCCGCCGCTTCCATCTCCACGGCCAGGCCGCCGGTAGCCGAGTGCAGCGCAGCCTTCTCAACCGAACTGGTGATGATCTCCGGCGCGGAGACAATCCCGCCGATATGCAGCGCCGGGCCGTCCGCCATCTCACCCAACCGGCCCGCCACCGCCTCAACCCAATCCGCCGACGGCTCCCCGACCACCGCGCCCGCCGGATCAACCACCCTGTCCGCCAGCACCACATCGCCGGCCTTCAACCCCGGCGACAGCGCCCCGGCCAGACCGAAACTGATCAGCCGCTCACAGCCGTCCGAGATCAACTCCCGCGCCGCGCGCTCAGCTGCCGCCGCGCCGATGCCGGAAACGGTAATCATGTGATCATCTGAAAGTGAAGCTTGGAGGCACTTGGCCTCGCTTTTAAGCGCGGTGATGAAACCGGTCTTGGCCACTACATGCCGTGGCGCGGCCGCTGGGAATTCGTGTTCCGGAGGTTTTTGTAGCGGGACAAAGCCAGCAGCGGGAAGTATTCGGCATAGCCGTGATAGCGCAGGTAAAACACCCGGGGGAAGCCGACAGCGTTGAAATAGTCATCCCGCCACGCGCCGTCGCCGTCGGTGGACGAAATCAGGTAATCGATGCCCGCCTCGACCGCCGAATTCTCGACCTCGCCCGCCGCCATCAGGCCCAGAACCGCCCACGCCGTCTGCGACGGCAGCGACGCTTTTTCCTCGCCCCGGCGGTGATTCCAGTAAGAGGCGCAATCTTCGCCCCAGCCGCCGTCTTCGCGCTGTTTCGACAGCAGCCAGTCAACCGCGGACCGGACACAGGGCGCGTTCATGTCCTCTCCGGCGGCGTTGAGCGCGCACAGAACCGACCAGGTGCCGTAGACATAGTTGGTGCCCCACCGGCCGAACCAGGAACCGTCCTCCTCCTGCTCCGCCTTGAGGTAGTCAATGCCCCGGGTAATGGCCGGATGGGATTTCGCATAGCCCACCTGGGCCAGCATGCTGATGCAGCGCGCCGTGACGTCCGCCGTCGGCGGATCCAGCAGCGCGCCGTGATCGGCGAAGGGCATATGTTCCAGGAAATAATATTCGTTGTCCGCGTCGAACGCGGCCCAGCCGCCGCTCTTGGACTGCATGCCGACGATCCATTCGACCGCCCGGTCGATGGCGTGCTTGTACTTGTCCGGGTCCTGGCGGTGCAGCGCCATGACCACCACGGCCGTGTCGTCCACATCCGGGTAATAGTCGTTCCGGTACTGAAAGGCCCAACCGCCGGGGCGCAGCCCCTTCCGCTTGACCGCCCAATCACCGGCCACATCCAGGATTTGCCGCTCCTTCAACCAGTCGCAGGATGCGATGGCGGTGTCCTGACCCTCGGCATTGGATTCAAGTATCGCATGCGCCGCCAGACCGGTATCCCAAACCGGCGACAGGCAGGGCTGGCAAAAGCCTTCTTCTTCGTTGAAGGTCAGCAGACCATCAATGGCTTTTCGCGCGGTCACCACGCGGGGATCGTCTTTGTCATAGCCCAGCGTATCGAACACCATCAGCGCGTTAGCCATGGCCGGGAAAATGCCGCCCAATCCGTCGTCGCCGTTCAGCCGTTCCTCAACGAACTTCAGCGCCTTGTCGATGGCCTTGCGGGTCAGGAACTTGGGCACAAGATGCTCCACCTTGCGGGCAATCCGGTCGAGCCGCAGCATCACATTGCCCATCCAGTGCCCGGTCGGGTTGGTGAGCGTATAGTTCTCCCGGTGCGGCGCCGTGTGGAACAGCTCGTCAATGCTGACGCCACGAGGGCTTTTGGCCATCGGGCGGAGCGCCGTCAAGATCAACAGCGGCACGGTCACCGTCCGGGTCCAATAGGAAACCTTGTTGATGTGCAGCGGGAACCAGCGCGGGAACAGCATGATCTCCACCCGGGTCACCGGCGCCGCGGACCAGGGCACCTGCCCGAACAGCGCCAGGGTCAGCCGGGTAAACACATTGGCGTTCACCGCGCCGCCGTGCGCCAGGATTGCTTCCCGGGCGCGCCGCATGTGATTGTCGTCCGGTGAGTCGCCGGCCAGTTTCAGCGCGAAATAGGCTTTCACCGAGGCGCTGACATTAAAGTCGCCGCCGATATAAAGCGGCCAGCCGCCGTTCCGTTCCTGGGTGCGGCGGATATAGCTGGCGAGCTTGGCCTCGACCTCGTCGTCAATCTCGCCTAGGAAATGATTCAGCAGGATATATTCAGCCGGGATGGTGACATCGGCCTCCAGCTCATAGGCCCAATGGCCATCGCTTTTCCGGGCTGCAAGGAGGTTCTTGCGGCCGGCGCGTATAGCAGCGTTTAAATCGCTTTCAGGTAGCCCGCTGGAATCCATGGTTGTTGTTGCACCCCGACAAAGGGCAACTCCCACCCCAAAATTTAAAAAAAGCCCTTCGACAAGAAACGTCGAAAATACCGGCGACAAATTTGTCCCAAAGGGCCAAAAAGTCAAGGCTTCCGGCTTG
>JAYQGD010000404.1:0-3213 GCA_038140415.1 Rhodospirillaceae bacterium | reverse complement strand
GGACCTCCCAGAATCCGGCGGCCGTGGAGCAGCATCTGGCTGAGACCGAATTTCCCATTGTGACTATTGAACAGGATGGCAAACAGGAACGTGTCTCCACTACCTTCGAAGACCTGTTTGCCGGCGCCGGCTATGGCGGGGATCACGTCTATCCGGTGCTGTTCGCTGATCTGATCGACCGGATCGAAGGCGAGGCGGGTGAGGGGTTTATCTCCGATACGACCGGGCTGCACCGCGCGCTCCGGCCCCAAAGCCGGCCGCGGCTGATCGCCTGGATCCGCTACGGCATGTACCAAAATAGGGCTTATCTGAATGACGAGTTGGCGCCGGTCGCCGATCCGGCGCTCTTATCCAGAATCGGAACGGACCTTCGGTCGCGCTATATCAATCGTTTGGTGGTGCGGACCGGTTAAGCGGTCATCAGGTCGCGAACTAGCTCGTCGTCGTCGACGGCCGGGGCGAAGCTCTCGAGTTCTGAATCCTGGACGCCCAAGTAGATGGGGTCGGAATTTTCCCGGTAGATATTGACCTTGGCGTTATAGGCGTGGCGTGAGAGCCCGTGCTTGTCGGTCACCAGGTATTTCTTGATGGTGAAATCGCCGTCGATGTTCTGCGCGCCCGTCAGATAACACTTGATGGCGTCGATGGCCTCGCCCGAAAGCGCCAGTCCTTCCAGACTGGACAGTGTTTCCTGGGTGCGCTCGATGAAGTCCACCGGATCGACCCGGACCATCTCCCCGGTCTTTTCGTCCGGCATGGGCACTTGGAAATCGCCGAGCACGATCTGGCCGGCCAGGGCCTGGTCGATCAGCCGCGCCAGTTCGATGGTCACGTCGCCGACGATATAGCTGTAGGTCGTCGGGTTCAGCCCCTCCGCCTGATGGAATTCATAATGGCCGCCCACATGGAAGCAGGTGCGCAGAAGCGGGGTCACTTTGCCGCTGGATTTGCGCCGGGCGATGGCGTTGTCGGCCAGCACCAGATGCATGAAGTGATAGAGATTAACGTTGGCCTGGATGCTGCGGTCCCGGTTCCAGACATAGAACCCGTCGCCCGTCGTCGTCCGGGTAAAGTTAATATCCATTTCCTTAGTCAGCATCTTCGAATGCGCCGAATTCATGGAGTAGGCCAGACTATTGAGTTGGGCCACTTGTTCCAACGGCGAATAGAGGGAAAAGCCGACGATATCGAAAAGGGCGACAGCCCGGTCTTCCACGTACGTCAGCCCATAGCGGTCGACCACATCGTCGATCAGTTCCAACGACATGTCGGCGCCCGGCTGGAAGGAGAGGGCAATAAAGCTGGGTTCCGAAGAAAACCGCTGAGACATTTCGAACAAACGTTCCGGGGTTACAAGTTTCTTGCTCGCAAAAATACTTTGTACGAAAGAATGATCACTGTCCCCGGCGGCGGCCTTGTCCTCGTTCTCTCGCATTTCCTCGCCGATGGCGGCGATAATGTAGTTGGGCATGACCAGCACACGAATGCCGTGCTCGTCGGGGCACCAGGCCAGAACCAGATTTCGTCCCAAGTTCCAAAGATCACGCAGCCGTTCTTCGGTCTCGTCCATGCGCGCCTGATCGCCCAGCGACAGCCGGTCTTTATCTAATACCTGTTTGGCGAGTGCAGTGAGCTCGCCTTGGCGCCGGATGGAATCGGTCAAGAAAGTGTTCCCACGGGGCTTCAAATGTTCATTCAATTCTTAAACTTAGCCACAATTTTGGGAATTTCGAGCGAAAAATCAACAATTCCGCCGAAAGCCGCCCTAATTTCCTATCATCTTATGAAATGAGACCGAATGCCGCGGTGATTTGGATCACACCCTGGAAGAATTAGTCGCCGTCACGGATAAGGCTACCAAACCGGGCCGGTCTGCATAAGCTCCAGCGCGCCGTCCCGGGGTAGGGGCTTCGACATGTGATAACCCTGACCGAAGTGGCAGCCCATCTCTTTTAGCGCCGACATCTGCTCCTTCTCCTCAATCCCCTCGGCGACGATGGACAGGCCCAGCGCCGTCGATAGTTGGGCGATGCTCTGCACCACGCGCAGCCCTTTTTCGGACTGATCCATCTGGATGACGAAGGCGCGGTCGATCTTCAGCGTATCCAAGGGCAGTTGGTGCAGATAGCTGAGGCTGGAAAACCCTGTGCCGAAATCGTCGATGGCGATGAACAGACCCAGGTCCTTGAGCTGGCCCAAGGCGGTGCAGGCGTGTTCGAAATTCTCCACCATTAGGGATTCGGTGATTTCCAGTTTAATCAGGCTCGGATCAATGCCGCTTTGGTTGATGATGTTTTCCAGCCGGCCGATTTCGTCCAGTTCCAGAATTTGCAGGCCGGACAGGTTGACGCTCATGAAGGGCGCCGGGTTGGCCGCATAGCCGTCGGGGCGCGCTGCCAGGAAATCCGCGTGATCTCTTAAGCCGGTTTCCAGCGCCATCCGGCCCAATTCGACAATGAGCCCGGTTTCTTCCGCCAACGGGATAAACTCCACCGGTGAGACAAAGGTGCCGTCCGCCTTGATCCAGCGCATCAGCGCCTCGAAGCCGGCTATCTCGCCGGACTCCAAGTCAGTGATCGGCTGGTAGTGCATTTGAAACTCACCGGTCTCCAGCCCGTGGCGCATATCCTTTTCAATGCTGATCCGCTCGTAGGCCAGGACCCGCAGTTCTTCCAGCGACTGTTCAAGCTCGCCGTCGCCGTCGCCGTCGCCCAAATCGGAATTGGTTTGCTGGCGGGCGTCCCGGAACCGTGCGGTCAGAATGCGCAGGATCAGGCTCATCATCGGATTGTTGGCTTCCAACGGCCGGATAAACTGGGATCGCTGGATCACAATCAGTTCGGTCGGGGCCAGGGTGCGGATGGTGGCGGAGCGGGGCGCATCGTCGATCATCGACATTTCGCCGAAGATTTCGCCGGCGCCCATGGTCGCCACACGAATTTCTTGGCCGTTCTCACCGGGAATCAGTACCTCGACCCCACCCTTTTCGATGAAATAGGCGTTGTGGCCGCGGTCGCCGATCCGGAATATCTCTTCCCCTGCGCCAAACGCTTTTGAATAGATCAGTTCCGCCATGTGTTCCCTAGCCTCGTCCGGCAGCAACCCGTGTAACCTAAGCGCCAAGGGTGCAAAAACCGTAAACGCGCCGTCTTCTTCGGACGGTGTGTTCTCAAGTCTTATCGTAAAAACCGCCGAAAAGCCACGGTAAGCGAT
>JAYQGD010000403.1:0-3213 GCA_038140415.1 Rhodospirillaceae bacterium | reverse complement strand
TCATACCGGTGACCAGGCGGATAACATTCCGCGCGGAGATCAACGCGCCGCCCCGGGGCGGTCCGTTATGGATGGTTTTGCCTTTGATCTTGTCCCAGGAATCGATGTTCTTGGACTGGAAGGAGATCAGATAGAACGTGGCGATGTGGAACGGGAACAGCATACGGATGTTGCTGGCCAGTTGTGCGCCTTTTTCCTTGCCGAGACCGGAATACGGGCCCAGGCCCTTGCTCATCAGGAAGCCGAGCACGAACGGGTTGGTTGTCAGGTCCAACTTGCCTTCGGTAACTTCCTGAACGGTTTTGGTCAGAACTTTACCGCCGGTGGTTTGGATGGTGGCGATGCCATTGGCAGCCGCGACCTCGGCCAGCACTTTGGCCGCGATGTCGGACGCGCCGCCCGGCTGAGCAGACGCCATGGTCATGGTGATATTTTGCGCCTGAGCGCCGGCAGCCATGAGGCCGGTGGCGGCAACCGCCGAGAAAAGTAATTTACGCATTGTGAACTCCTACCTGTGTTAAACGAAAACGCTGAAACCTTAACGGCTCTTGTTTGGGACCATAGCACATAGGTTCTTCGATGTCTCGAAACTCCCGTTAAGCCATGGAATTTTGGGGCTAATGTCCTTCATTCTGGTCCTAAATCAAGCGAAATTAAGGCGGTGAATCAAGCTGGGGGATTTCGGGATACGTCCCACTCTACCCATAGCTCCTGCACGCCACGAAAGTTCAATGTTGGGATGTAGCGCCAGTCCTGCCCCGGTTTCAGATCCATATGGGGCAGCCGCCGGGTCAGCTCCTCCAGGATTACTTTCATTTCCATCCGCGCCAGGGGGGCGCCCATGCAGAAATGCGCCCCGTTGCCGAACGCGAGATGCCGTTTGGCGTTCTTCCGGGTGATATCCACCTTGCCCCCCTCTGGGAACATGTCGTCATCGTGATTGCCGGAACCGGTCATCACCAGAATTTTTGAGCCTTTGGGGATATCCACACCGCCGATCTGCGTGTCTTTGGTGGCGATCCGCCGCCAGGTAAAGATCGACGCATCAAACCGCAGGATTTCCTCCACCGCGTTGGGAATCAGGGACGGATCGGCGCACATCGCCTCCCATTGTTCCCGGTTCTCCAGGAGCGCCTTCATGCCGTTGGCCGAGGCCTGGGTCGTTGTCTCGTGCCCGGCGAACTGCATCAGGAACATGACGTTGTAGAGGTAGTTGATGGTGAACCGGCTCGGGTCTTCCTGATGAAGCCGCACCATGTCGCCCAGATAATTGTCGCCGGGATTTTTAATGGCATTGTCCACGAGGTTGCGGGTGAAGTCCCAGTGCTTGCCCATGTCCCGCATCATGTCGACCTGTTCCTCGTCGGTCGGCTTGCCCCAGTTTACGATGGCCCGGGTCGAGCCCAACTGCTTGACCAGAACAGCGTCGTCATCGGGCGCGCCCAGGAAGATAAAGATCGCCAGCGCCGGGACTTCGTAGAGCATCTGGCTGACCAGGTCCGCTTCGCCGTCTTCGACAAACCGGTCGATGAACCGGGAGACGATCTCCCGGACCCGGGGCTCCACCTCGTTCACCCGCTTTGGCGTAAAGGCGTCGCCGAAGATTTTCCGGTGCTTACGGTGGGTTTCCGGGTCTTCGTCCACCAGGGACGGCTCCACGGAAATATCCAGACTGTCGCGAACCTCGGCGGCGGCCGGGCAAATAGGGGTCACGGGATGGCGGGCTAGGGCGGCGGAAAAGGTCTCCGGGTCGCGAAACACCTCGACAATCTCGTCGTATTTCATCACCACCCAATAGCCGAGCTTCGGATCATAGAAGATCGGCTCTTCGTCCCGCGCCTTCACATAGAAGGCATAAGGATTGGCAAGATACTCGTCACCGAAGGGCTCGAACGCTTCGGCCATGGCCGACATGGGGCATGACGGCGGGGGCGGCGCATCCAGGTCCGGGTCGGACTGGAACATGCCCAGGCTTTTCGTTGGGGTCGATGCCATCTTTGCCTCCCTGACAAAGTTGGCGGCAGTATAGGCGGGTTCCCGCCGGTGCGTACCGGATTCCGGGTTTATTTCCGCAGAGTGAAATCCTTGCCCGCATTAGCCCAAGGCTTGACGAAACGGGTCCCGATAAGGCTTATCGGGCGCAGTCTATAACGCGGAAAATCGATATGTCTGATCCCCGAGTTCTCATCGCCGGCGGCGGCATCGGCGGGCTCACCCTGGCCCTGACCCTCCACCAGATCGGCGTGCCCTGCACGGTCTATGAATCCGTGCGCAATCTCAGCCCCCTGGGCGTGGGCATCAATATGCAGCCCAACGCCGTGCGGGAACTGCTTGATCTCGGTATCGATGAGGACAAGCTGAATACGGTTGGTCTGCCCGCCAAGGAATGGGCGCTGGTGGGTCTCAACGGCAACGACATTTATGCCGAAGAGCGCGGATTGCTGGCCGGTTACAACTGGCCCCAATATGCCGTCCACCGGGGCGAGTTCCACATGATGCTCTACCGGGAGGTGCTCGAGCGCTTGGGCGACGACGCCGTCCGCCTGGGCCATCGGGTCACCGGATACGAGAACAACGATGACGGCACGGTGACGGCGATCGTCGAACAACGGGGCGGCGACACGATCCGCGAAACCGGGACCATCCTTGTGGGCGCGGACGGCATTCATTCCGCCATCCGGGCGCAAATGCACCCCGACCAGCCGCCGATCCATTGGGGCGGTGCGCTGATGTGGCGGGGCGCCTCACTAGGCAAGCCGATCCGCACCGGCTCCTCCTTTGTCGGACTCGGCACCCACAAGCAGCGGATGGTGATCTATCCGATCTCTCATCCCGACCCGGACACCGGACTAGCCCTGATCAACTGGATCGCCGAGGTGACTTTCGATGATTCGGACGACTGGAAAGATAGCGGCTGGTTCCAGAAGGTCGGGATCGACGACTTTATCCACCACTTCGAGGATTGGACCTATGACTGGCTGGACGTCCCCGGCCTATTGCGCGGCGCCGACGAGGCCTTCGAGAACCCTATGATCGACCGGGACCCGATCCCCACCTGGCAGGACGGACGGGTGATCCTGATCGGCGATGCGGCGCACCCGATGTATCCGACCGGCTCCAACGGCGGCAGCCAGGCCGTCGTCGACACCCGCAATCTGGGCGCGGCGCTTATTGAGCATGGCCTCACCCCCGATGCCCTCACCGCCTTTGACC
>JAYQGD010000402.1:0-3230 GCA_038140415.1 Rhodospirillaceae bacterium | reverse complement strand
CTGGTATCAACAAGGTTCCAGGCTCTTAACTCAGTCTCTGACGCATCATCGTCCAGCAGCAACGCTTCACGTCCCATGCCGAAGGACTTGGCCATCAGAGTTAGTTCTTCTTCGGTTTCCGGTAGGGCCGGCAACTCTCGCAGGGCATCCACGTCCGCCATACCCCGCGCGGCGAACAAGCGGGACGCCATGCCGCGAGGCGCTTTCGCCTTGCCGTCCAGGTCCGGATCGCCGACTCCCAGGAAAGCCCAGCTCGCTCTGGAAGGGGGCGTTTCCCGCCGCAAGACCTTGAGCGACGACACCGCCGGCAAGGTACTCATAGAAAAGTCGTTGCCGAGCCAGGACATTTGCCGGTAATCCGCAAATTCCGCAGGCGCGCCGGCAGGCGCGGTCAACAGCACATGGAACGGCAAACTCTGCAAGGCGCCGTCCGGCACCAGCATCAAACGATCCACCCCGTCCACCGACTTTTCCGCTGGCTTCAGGATCAGCCGATAAAGTTCGTGAGCGGCCTCCGTATCGAATACAGGAATGTCATTCAGAGACGCAACGTTCGCCACATCCAGAGATTTCCGAAGTCTCCGCACCAAATGATCAACAGCGTTGTGGCCGGCCTTCAAGGGCAACCAAGTCGTCCGGTCTTGGCGGATCACCCAAAGGAAAGAGATGTCAAAACCAAGATGGTATACCAGAAGGGCTTCTCCGGCCTTCAATGACGCCTGCACTTCGGTCATGGTTGGCGGATTGTCATCGGCAAGCTTGGCAAAGTCCGGGTACTCGAGCTCAAGCTCCTTTTCCATTGCGCGCAGCCGTGCGCCTTGGTCTTCCAATCTGGATTGCAGGTCTGACAGGTTGAGACGCCGGCGGGATTTCACCGACTTTCCGGCCACCGCGGTCAACAACGCCTCCAACCGCAGCCACTTTTCACGCTCGTCTTGTAGATTTCGCAGCGCCGTCGCGAGCGCGTCATTTCCGGCGGCGTATCGGGCTCTTAGATTCCGGATCGCCGCCCCCGCCCCCGACGCCAAGGAGAGTTGAGCCGCGCGGAAGGCCTCCTCCGCCAGCGCCTGCGACTCTCCTTCGCCCGATTGTCTTATGGCATAGGCAATCTGGATCATTCGGTCGAACACGAGGCGGACATTTCCGCGTTTTACAGAAGATTCAGCGGCGAATCCTCCGGCTGGGTCCTTGCCGACCAAAATTTCCTGCACCCGGCGAATGAGCTCGAGCGCCTCCCCGGCGCGCGCCTGTTGGAACCGGAGTGCGGCGACTTCAGACAAAACGATCGCAGTCCGCGTGTGTGATTTGCCGAGGCCTTGTTCAAATATTTCCAGACTTCGGGCAAACATATTGTCGGCCAGCCCGAGCAGTCCCTGTTGCCGGAAGAGCGACCCAATGTTGCTGGTCACGTCGCCCACCAGAGGATGCATGCGCCCCAATGTCCCCTCATAGATGTCCTGAGCCCGGGCATAATAGCGGGCGGCCTCGTCGAAATTGCCTTGGGTGCGATAGAGCTCTGCCAGATTGTTAAATGCAGTCGCCAATCTGGCGTGTCGGGTGCCGAGCGATTCCTCCAACACGGAGATGCCCCGCTTGAAGTAATCAAGCGCCTCTTCCGGTTTGCCCATGCCGCCATAAAGCGCGCCGATATTGGTCAGCGATAATCCATAGCGTGGGGCGTCGCCGCCAAGCTTATCCAGGAGAATATCACTCGCCCGATGATAGATGGGCTCGGCCGCTTCGAACCGCCCCCGGTCCCGCATCAATTCAGCGAGATTATTCAGAACGGTCGCCACCCTGGGGTCATTTCTGCCGAAAGCCCTCTCCCGAATGGCCAGGGCCCGGCGCAAACTTGTCTCGGCATCCTTGTATCGGCCGAGCTGGCGCTGCAGCGACGCCATGTTGTTAAGCGTGACACTCACCGAGGGGTGGCGGCTGCCCAGTGCCTTTTCACGAATATCAAGGGATCGCGCGAAGCTATCCTGCGCTGCTTGGTATTCCCCTTGGGCCCGCTGGGCATCGCCCAAATTGCTGTAGACGGTCCCTAGCTGCGGGTGCCCCGGATCAAGGGACTTTTCCCAATTCTCCAGCGCCGTCTTGAACGCGGATACCGCCTCCCCATAGCGCCCAAGCGCCGTCATCAGCGCCCCCAAATTATTGAGTCCCCGGCCGACCTCGGCATGGGCCGGGCCGACGGTTTCGATCAACAGGGCGATAGATTTCCGCAGAAGCTGCTCGGCGCGCACATAGCTGCGGCGGACCCGGTAGAAGTTCCCGAGATCACCATACGCCAGGGCGACCAGCGGATGTTTTTCGCCGACCGCCCGCTGCAGGGTCTCCAGTGCCGCGCGAAAATGCTCCTCGGCTTTGTCATCCCGGCCGGTATGCCGGTACATGCGCGCAAACTGGGTATGCGTCGACCCTAACCGGGGATCGGTTTTGTCGAACTCACGTGCGGCGGCCAACGCCGCCTCCATGGCCTGAAGCGCCTCTCCCGGCTTGTCGTCCTGCATGGCCCGGGCGGCAGCCTTCATGTTCCGATCCCAGGCATCTTCATCGGCGGCCACCGCCGGTCCTGCCGCTAGTAGCGCTGCCACAACAACGGCAGCAGCAAGCACGGATAAAACCTGCCGCCGAGTTACGTTCCTCCAAGAAGCCGATGACGCGCGCATGCGTCAGTGTACACGTCCCGCCTTCAGTGCGAAACGTTCGGCGTTTGCCGGGTTAGAGTTTCACCCGGCCGCCGATTTCCGGTGAGTCTTCGGCATAACGGAACGCCCGGAAGACCCAGTTCACCGTGTCGCCCATGAACATGTCGTCGAAATGGGGATTGATGAATTCCCAGACGATCTCGCCCACCGGGGTGACTTCGAACAAACGGCCGAATGATCCTTCGCAGATCAACGTATTGCCGTTCCAGAGCCGCTCCGCCCCGCTGATATGGTGCGAGAAAAAGAATGTCCACGGCGTGGAGCGGTATTCCCAAACGGTCTCATTGGTTTTCGGATCAAACTCCGTGATGAAGGAATGGGGATGCGGGGCGGTGGTGTTCATACCATTGGCGAACAGCATGATGTTCCCATTGGCCAGCATCTGGCTGTCGTGCTGGTGGCCCCAACTATCGTCCCGCCGCTCCCACTTAATCTTGGCCGTCTGCTTGTCGATGATCGCGACGGTATTGATCTGGCGCAGGCTGATCAGGATATCGCCCTCGTGGGTGAGCGAGCAGG
>JAYQGD010000401.1:0-3232 GCA_038140415.1 Rhodospirillaceae bacterium | reverse complement strand
GACCGGGCTCAACGAGGTGGAGATCGAGGGCGCGCCCGACAAGGATGCGATCCGCGCCACTCTGTCGCAACACATTCCGTACCGCATTCTCTATGCGGCCCAGGCCTTCCGTCATGGGCTTAGCCTGGAAGACATTCAGCGGGCCGCCAAGTTCGACCCGTGGTTCCTGGAACAGATCAAGCATCTGGTCGATGTGGAGGAAGAGGTCCGCGCGGGCGGCCTACCCACCACCGCGCCCGGTATGCTGAAACTCAAAAAGCTCGGCTTCTCCGACGAACGGCTGGCGGAACTGACCGGCAAGACGGCGGCCGAGGTGACGGAGGCAAGACGCGCGCTCGACATCAATCCGGTGTTCAAGCGGGTGGACACCTGCGCGGCAGAGTTCCCGTCCCAGACATCATATATGTATTCGGTCTACGAGGGCGACGGCATCCATCCGCCCGAGTCCGAGGTGAACCCGTCAGACGCCAAGAAAGTGGTGATCCTGGGCGGCGGGCCCAACCGGATCGGCCAGGGGATCGAGTTCGACTATTGCTGTGTGCACGCCGCCTACGCCATGCGCGACGCCGGCTATGAATCCATCATGGTCAACTGCAATCCGGAGACCGTGTCCACCGACTACGACACGTCCGACCGGCTGTATTTCGAACCGCTGACCGCCGAGGACGTGATCGAGTTGATCCGCGCCGAGCAGGCCAACGGCACGCTGCACGGCGTTATTGTGCAGTTCGGCGGGCAGACGCCACTGAAACTGTCCCAGGCGTTGGAAGATGCGGGCATCCCGATCCTGGGCACGTCGCCCGACGCCATCGATCTGGCGGAAGACCGGGAACGGTTCCAGAAGCTTTTGGAAGATCTGAACCTGCGCCAGCCGCCAAACGGCACCGCCACGTCTGTCGAGCAGGCCGAACAGATCGCCGAGCGCATCGGCTATCCGGTGGTGATCCGCCCGTCTTATGTGTTGGGCGGCCGCGCCATGGAGATCGTCCATGATGTCGACAGCCTGCGCAATTATATGAGTTCCGCCGTGACCGTTTCCGGCGACTCGCCGGTGCTGATCGACTGGTACCTGCGGGACGCCATCGAGGTGGACGTGGACGCCATCTGCGACGGCGAGGATGTGTTCATCGCCGGCGTGATGGAGCATATCGAGGAAGCCGGCATCCATTCCGGCGATTCCGCCTGTTCGCTTCCGCCTTATACGCTGTCCGACGACATCGTCGCCGAGATGGAACGCCAGGCGCGGGAGCTCGCTTTGGCCCTCGGCGTCGTCGGCCTGATGAACGTGCAGTTCGCCGTGCAGGACGGCCAGGTGTTTATCCTGGAGGTGAACCCGCGCGCCAGCCGCACGGTGCCGTTTGTGGCCAAGGCCACCGGCCGGCCCATCGCCAAAATCGCGTCGCGGGTCATGGCCGGGGAAAAGCTCTCCGAATTTGATCTTTCGGATAAGAGCCTGAATGGCCACGTGGCGGTGAAGGAAGCCGTGTTCCCCTTCTCCCGCTTCCCCGGCGTCGACATTATTCTGGGCCCGGAAATGAAATCCACCGGCGAGGTCATGGGCATCGACAAGGATTTCGCCCGCGCCTTTGCCAAATCCCAGTTGGGCGCCGGCATGCTACTGCCGGAAAGCGGCACGGTCTTTATCTCGGTCAAGGATGCGGACAAACCCCGCGCCTGCGAGCTGGTGAAGAAGCTCCAATCCATCGGCTTTGATGTCATCGCCACCAGCGGCACCGTCCGCCATTTCGCCGAGAACGGCATCACCGTCGGCCAGGTCAACAAAGTCACCGAGGGCCGGCCCCATTGCGTCGACGCCATTAAATCGGATGAGGTGCAACTGGTGATCAACACCTCCGACGGGGCCCAGGCCGTGGCCGATAGTTTCTCCATCCGCCAGGCGGCGCTGACCGGCAATGTGCCCCACTATACGACCATGACCGGGGCGGCGGCGGCCATCGACGCCATCGAAGTTGCGCTCAACGATAAATTGAAAGGCGGACTTGCAGTCGCGCCGTTACAGTCATATTCTATCCCTTCAGCTTGATATATTTATAGGCGAAATGACCGGTGGTCTGTCCCACGGGCATAGGGTTTCTTTGTTTCGTCACAAGTTGGCATCGCGTACCCGCAGCGGGGTAATTATCGCCCTGCCGCGTAACATTCGTGACTAAGACTGGACAAAAAAATGGATAAAATTCCAATGACGGCGGGGGGTTACCAGACCCTCCAGGAGGAATTAAAAAGGCTCAAGGTTGAAGAGCGCCCGGCGGTGATCAAAGCGATCGAAGCGGCGCGTGAACACGGCGATCTGTCGGAGAACGCGGAGTATCACGCGGCCCGGGAACGCCAAAGCTTCATCGAAGGCCGCTTGGCCGAGCTGGAAGACGTGATCAGCCGGGCCGATGTGATCGATCCGAAAAGCCTGTCGGGTAAAACCATCCGCTTCGGCGCGACCGTGCAATTGGCCGACGAGGATACGGACGAAGAATCCACCTTCCAGATCGTCGGCAGTCATGAATCCGACGTCGAGTCCGGCAAACTGTCGGTGACGTCGCCCCTGTCCCGCGCTCTAATCGGCAAGACCGTCGGCGATTCCGTCGAGGTGACCACGCCGGGCGGCTCCAAATCCTACGAAGTGATCAAGGTCCAGTTTAAGTAAAAATGGGCGTCATGCCGGCCGTCGCCGAATCGAAGCGTCGGCTTCGCGCAGGCAGGCGTGGGATTGACCCGCGTATCTCCATCCACACATTAGTCATCCACGGGCCCGCGTAGCGGTGACCCGTGGACCCATTTTAAAATTAACATGGGTACGCGGATCACGCCACGCGGATCAAGTCCGCGGGCGGTCCGCGCATGACTAGTTTTATACTGGGACACCCTCCCCCGAGCGTGCCGCTCGACCCCTCCCATCAAGGGAGGGGACACCCGTGCGACTAATCGTTAGGAATCAGCCGGAACCGCCAGTGGCACCGGCACGCCGGGGTCCTGCTTGGAAGCGCGGATGGTCAGCGCCGATTTGACGTGCGCCACATTGGGCGCTGCGGTCAGTTTCTCGGTGACGAAGTGCTGATAGGTCTCCCAGGTCTGGGCGACAATCTTCAACAGGAAATCCGTCTCGCCGGCCAGCATGTGGCACTCGCGCACCTCCGGCCAGCTCCCGACCAGGTCCTCGAAGGCGACCAGGTCCGGCTCCGCCTGGCTGTGCAGACCCACCTGGGCGAATACGGTGACG
>JAYQGD010000400.1:0-3238 GCA_038140415.1 Rhodospirillaceae bacterium | reverse complement strand
GCCGCTTGTCAGCTTCGATGCAATCCGGTCGGTAAAGCGTTGGTCTTCGTCCGGCTTGTTCCAGGAGCCGACCACATTGCCGGTCAGATCGGTCGTCTCCCGGATCACGTGCTGGCTGAACCCTTTGGCCGGGATCATCACGGTGACCGGGCCTTTGGCTTGGTTAAGCCGCTCGGCAAACATATCGCCCAGCTCTTCCATTTCGTCGCCGTTGGTCCGCATCAAGAGTATCTCGTTGTTGTACTGATAGAACTCCCGGTCCTGGAAGCGTTGCGGGCATTCGCCCACCCACCAATTGCAGTGATCGATGGCGCCGGGCGCAACCACCTGAGGCAGGCCCGCCGCTCCGGCGGAGGTCAGGCGGTTGTCGCCGGGCTTATAGACCCCGTCGTTCAGCAGATCGATCATCTCGGACGTGGTGAGATCGATGACGCCGGCCAGTTCCTTCGCCGCCGCCAGGTTCTCCAGCGCCTTGCCGCCGGGCCCGGAGGCGTGAAAGTGCATCACCTCAAACCCCTCAGCCTCCAGCCGGTCGGTGATCCGGTCCACGGCTTTCTGCAAATTGCCGAAGGTGGAGAGCCCGACCAGGGGCGGATGGTCCTCGGTGCGGGATTTGCGCGCGTCATACACCCGCGCCATGCCGACGGTCGCATGAGCCGCGTTTTCGATCACCGACTTCACGATCCGGTTCATCACGATGTCGCTGATGGTGGGGAACATGGCGATGTCGCTTTCCGCCACATACCATTGTACCGCCGCCGTCGCCGCCACGGGGGTCACCATGACCTTGGGGAATAAAGGCGGCAGGGCCCGCATCATCCCGCAAAAGACCGTGCAGCCGTTGGCCCCGCCGACGCCCATCACGCCCGAAATTTCGCCGGCGTTGAATTTCTCCAGAAGCGCCTCGGTCCCGCCCCGGATCATGGCGTCGGAGGCCTTGAACCGGTCGAGCGCGCCCAGTGACTCCCAGCTTGCCCCGGCCCGGCGAGTCAGCGCATCGCCGCCGATATCCGCGCCCGCGATCTCGTGTGGCTTCAACGATAAATCCATCAGCCAGGGTTCGGCCCCGGCGTCCCGCACTTTTTCGCAGGCAAAGACCGCCGCCTCCGCCTTGCTGTCGAGGGTGGCCAGCACCGCGATGACGGGCTTTGCCGCCACTTATGCGGGCCTCGTCACGGATTTAAAGCCTTGGGTGACGCGAGGCACCGACTCTTCTATGGGGAACCGCTCGGCCGACGAGCCGCCCACATAGCCGTCGAGCCGGGGCGCGGTTTTCCAGAACGCGGCGAAATCCTCAGGCGTCTCGATGGAACCGCCGTGGCAGGTCACAATGATGCCGCTGTGTTTACCCGACAGGGCATCCAGCACGCTTTCGGTGCGGTCCACCGCCGCGTCCGCATCCATCACGGTTTGCGAGCCGATGGTGCCGCCGGACGAATTGCCGTAATGGACGATGATGTTGTCCGCGCCGGCCTCGGCCATGGCCAGCGCCTCGTCCACGTTGGTGACAAAGGCCTTGGTGAACATGCCTTTCGAGGACGCATAGGCCAACACCGCCACTTCTTTATCGTAGCCCATACCGGTCTCTTCCAGGTCCGAGCGGAACTTGCCGTCGATCAGCGCCACGGTCGGGCAGTTCATGAACCCGTCCACCCCGGCGGCGATGCACGTATTCACGAAGCGCTCCATGTCCCGGGTCGGATCGACACACAATAACCCGGCGATGACCGGGCATTCGCTGACCACGTTGATCAGGGAACGTTCGCAAAGCCCCAGCGTGATGGCGTTGGCGTCACCGATGGGCAGATAGCCGGCCATGGAGCTGAGCCCCTGCATGCGGAAGTACGCCAAATCATGGGTGGTGACCATGTCGGCCCCGCCCCTGGCCGCCATCTTGGCGGTGATGCCGGTGCCGCAAAGCGCGTCATAGACAGCGCGGCCTGCTTTACGCTCCGCCGCCAGTCTGGCGTTGATCTCGTCTCGTGTGAACTTGGCCATGGTCCCCTCTCTTCCGCCCGAGTGTAGCGGCTAATCCGGCCAAGCAAAACCGGTTGCGCATCGGACGGCCCGCGTTAAGGTCTGGGCAGAGGACGACGGAGGAACACATGCGTCTGGACGGAAAAATCGCCATTGTCACCGGGGCCGGCGGCGGGATCGGCCGGGCCATTTGTCTGGCGCTGGCGAAAGAAGGCTCGGCCGTGGTCTGCGGCGATCTTAACGAGGCAACGGCCGCCGAGACCGCGAAACTGATCACCGATGCCGGGGGCCGCGCCGTGGTGGTCGCCGGAAACCTCGCCGATGAACAACATTCGAGAGAGCTGGTCGCCGCTGCGAAATCCGAATTCGGCGGGCTGACCACGCTGGTCAACAGTGCGATCCGCGATGTGTCCTATCTACCGGTGACCGAACTGCCCATTGAAGAATGGACGGGCTCTATCGATGTAAACCTGACCGGACCGTTTTACCTGCTGCGCCACGGCATCCCGGAAATGATCGCCGGCGGCGGGGGCAGCATTATCCTGATCGCCAGCCAGCTCGCCGATGCGCCCAAGCCGGGCCGGGCCTGGTATGCGTCTCAGAAAGGCGCGCTGATGAGCCTGGTGAAAGCCCTGGCCGTCGATCACGCCAAAGACAATATCCGCGCCAACACGCTGTCCCCCGGTCCCACCGCCGATGAGCGGTTCTTCAGCCAATGGCCCAGCGAAGAAGAAGCCCACGCCAACGCCAATACGCTGTTCAACCGCCTCGGCGATCCCGACGAGATGGCCGCCGGCGTGGTGTTTCTGGCCAGCGACGAGGCGTCCTTTGTCACCGGGACGGACCTGCTGATCGACGGCGGCTACACCGCGCAATAAGCCCAAATTTTTGCGGCGATTTTGCAGCCGCGAACCCACGCCAGACCTCAACAAATGGGGACCCAGATATGCGCCAAAGTCGCCCCGACTCGCGTTGACACCCCTGGTGCCGTTCCGTATGTTCGCCGCCGTTCCAAGCGCTCTTATATAAGACGAACCGATTTCAAGAGTTTACAGCCTCGGACAACACAGGTTGAGGGGCGGAATGATCAAGAGGAGAGATCAATGACTGACACACCGTGGAAAACAGACGGTTGGCATACCAGCCCCTGGAACTTCGATCCCGAAGTGACCAAGGATTGGAAGTTCCCCGAAAAAATCACCGTCCATGACGTGACGCTCCGGGACGGCGAACAGCAAGCCGGCCTCGCGTTTAACTACGA
>JAYQGD010000399.1:0-3240 GCA_038140415.1 Rhodospirillaceae bacterium | reverse complement strand
GGATTCACCTTTCCGGAGCGCTTCCTGGTGGTGACCACAACGTACAATTTCGAAGACGCCGGCTACGCGCTGACCAACTATGTGGCCGACCCGGAGGAATGGTGCGCGCTGTTCAAAGTGCCGGGTCCGGATGAGCAGGGCATCTGGCGGGTGGTGTTCCCCACCGATCCGGAAATGTCCACGGACGAAATTTTCGACGACGCGACCATCGAGAAACGGCTCCAGGGTTTCCACCCCAAGCCGGAGCCCTTCAAGGTGGTTCACAAAAATCTCTACGAAGTGCACCAGCGGGTGGCCTCAAGCTACCGCGACGGGCGCATCCTGATCGCCGGCGACGCGGCGCACATCAACAATCCGCTGGGCGGGATGGGGATGAACTTCGGCTTCCACGATACCTTCAGCCTCACGGAAAAGCTCGCCAAGATTTGGCATGAGGGCGCTAGTGAAGACCTGCTGGACCTATATGACCGGCAGCGGCGCACCGTGGCGGAGGAGTATCTCCAGCGCCAAACCATCGAGAACAAACGCAATCTGGAAAACAACGATCCGGCAAGCCGGGAGGCGTTCCACGAGGAACTGCGGGGCATTGTCGCCGATGTTGAGAAAGCCAAACCCTATTTGCGCCGGGCCGCCATGATCGAAGGGATCAAGCGCGCCGCGTCAATCGATTGATCAGGCGGCCGCCCGTTCCGCTTTCCGGCGTTTTATTTCCATCGCCAGCCCCGCGCCACTAACGAACAAACCGGCCAATTGCACCCAGCCGGCGCCGGTAAACGCCTGGGTCGGCATCAACAGCGCCAAGCCGCCCACCACGTAAATCACCCGATGCGCTGCATTGAGGTGCGTGAGGAAAAACCCGGTAAAGCCGGCGGACGCGATCCAGATGCCGGCGACGGCGGTGATAAATGTCAGCGCGATGTCAAAGGGCGATCCGACCATGATCAGGTTGGGCGCGATCACGAACAGGAACGGCACGATGAACGCCGGCCAGCCGAAGCGGCAGGCGGCGACGGCGGTCCGCATCGGTCCGGTCTCCGCGATCTTGGCGGCGACAAAGGCGGCGAGCGCCACCGGCGGCGTGATCATGGACATGAGACCGAAGTAGAGCACGAACAGATGGGCGGCGATGGGCTCAACCCCCAGCTTGACCAGGGGCGGCGCGACCAGCACGGCCAGCAGGAAATAAATGGCCGTTGTCGGCATACCCATGCCGAGGATGATGGAGACGATGGCGGTCAGGAACAGGAGCAGGAACAGATTGTTTTCGCCCACCTCAACCAGGATGAGGGTCAGGCCGAAGGCGAGACCGGTGGCGTCCAATATGCCCAGGATGATACCGGCCGCCGCGCCGATGACGACGATGTCCGCCGCGGCTTCGCCGGCTTTTTTCAAGCACTCCAGGACCGCATCCCAGTTCAGGCGGCTGCCTTTGTAGGAAAAGATCATGCCCAAGGCGACGATGGAGAGCGCGCCGAACAGGGCGGCTTTTTCCGGCGGGGAGTTCCAGGAGAACAGCGCCACCAGCAGGATCACGAAGGGGACGATGAAGTACCAGCCTTCTTTCAGCACCTTGCCGCCCGGCGGTATCTGGTCCTTGGGGATGGGTTTGATGCGCAGCCGGCCTGCCTCCAGGTCCGCCTGCAGGAAAACCGCGACGTAATAGAGAAGCGCCGGCAGCAACGCGGCGACGATGACGTCCTTGTAATCGATCTCCAGCAACTCAGCCATCAGGAAGGCGGCGACGCCCATGATCGGCGGCATGATCTGCCCGCCGGTCGATGCCACGGCCTCAATCGCGCCGGCGACGGGACGCGTATAGCCGCCCTGGCGCATCAAGGGGATGGTCAGCACGCCGGTGGAGGCGACGTTGGAGACCGCGCTGCCCGAGATCGAGCCGAACAGACCTGAGGCGACCACCGCGATCTTGGCCGAGCCGCCGCGCGTGTTGCCCATGGCGGCCGAGGAAATATCGGTGATAAAGACCGACCCGCCGGAACGCAGCAGCGCTTGTCCCAGGAAGATAAAGATAACCACGATGGTGGAGATGATGTTGATCGGCAGGCCCAGGAGGCCGGTCGTATCAATGCCGAGGAACGAGAAAAAGCTGAACGGGTCCATGGCCCGGGCTTGCAGCTGCCCGGGGATAAGGTGTCCGAACAGGCCGTAGACCACAAACACCATAAGGACGGAGAAAATGCCGATCCCGGCGGTACGGCGCAGCGCCTCGGCGGCTAGAAGAACGAGGATGCCGCCGACGATGTTGGCCTCGACGGGAAGATAGAACACATCCTCCAGGAGAACCGGATAACGGAATAACAGATACCAGCCGGTCACATATCCGACGAAGGCGCAAACGGCGTCATACCAGGGCAGCTTGCCGTTATCCGCGTCTTTTCGGGCCCGTACATTCAGGTAAATGATCGCGTAGGCGTGGCCGAGAATCAGGCAGATCACCTGAACGTCGATCAGATTGACGCCGAAATCTATCAGCAGGCCGCTGGCCCAGACGAGCGCGACCACGGCCAGAGTGAAGCCTAACCAAGGCGTCAACGCCCGCGCGACAGGTGAAGACTGCGGCGCGGGCGTTTCCGTTAGTTTAGACGAGGAATCCTCTACTGATTCCAAGTCCCTTTCTCCTTATAGAGCTTAATGGCGCCGGGGTGATACTTCAGGTTCCCCTGCTTCTTGGACATGTTCTTGGCGGTGAAGCCGCGCCACAGAGGCGAGGACTCAACCAGGGCCGCCTTGTTTTCGTACATGGCCTTGGTCACCCGGTAGACAACGTCGTCGGAAACCGTCTTGCCCGCGAACAGCGTGTAATCAAAGAACACCAGATTGGTCGGGCCGTTGATGCCGGTCAGGACCTTACGCGGCTGGAGGGTCTTGATCTCCGCGCCCGGCGCATACTTGTTCAGACGCGCCACGGCGTCCGCTGAGTTGTCGAGGGACACGAATTGCATGCCGCCCAGAGCCTGGGAGATGCGGTTCATGAAGCCCGAACCGGCCGCGCCGTAGGCGAAGTCGATCTTCTTTTCCATCAGCGCTTTCCAGCTCGGCACCAGGGCCGCGACCGGAACCGCCTGATAATCGTCCATGGTCATGTTGGAGGTCGCCAAGGCGCCCTTCATGAGTTCCACGAACAACGGTGCGGCTTTGTAGCCGACGGGACCCCGCTTGCCCTTCAAATCGGCGAGGGTTTTGATCGACGGATCCTTGGCGGTGATGATGCCCGTACGGAAC
>JAYQGD010000398.1:0-3242 GCA_038140415.1 Rhodospirillaceae bacterium | reverse complement strand
CAATGTAGCTATCCAGTATTACTACTGACACCAGATGAAACTGATTTATAGTTCAATATATAAAATGTTCGGGGGTTATGCCGTCGTAAACCAACCCCATATGCCCAAAAGTCATACAATCCAGGGTCCTGAACTGACGAATGCTGAACGGATACCGGTTTGACTGGGGGATGAATTTAGCGCTGTCCATCAAGGCGAGATAGTCGCCCTCCGCCAAGTAACCGTGATGTATTCTTATTCTCAGATCAGGATCGTCTATCGCCGCGATGCGAAACAGATATCTCGCCCGTTCCCGCCAATGACGTGCGAAGGCCGTACCGCTGAAACCGATATCTAGGCTCTTCTCCTTGGCTATCGGTTGAACGTCGGGCGGAATATCCCGATGACCAAATCCGTAAGTAACCGTTCTGGTTCGGCAAATTTTCTCAATCATACAAGCTTCGTAAGCATTCTCGACCACGACCAGATCCGATCGCTTCAGATCAGGAAGCTGCAAATCCATTGATTGATCAAAATCGTTTGAACAAAACACCACCGGCGCCGCAAAATCGACTATATCGTCAGGCAGCCAATCGCCGAAAACGTTGCTGGTGAGGATCAAATCCGGATTATCCCAGCCTTCGGATAACATATCTTTCAGACGGGCGCCTTTTTCATACCTCCCCTCGCGAAAGGCGCAAACCTCTATGCCCGGCAGATTCCGGGTCGGCAGCGCCTCCCGATTATTGTCATCATGGAAGACGACGATTTTGACGGATGGCGTGTCCATGAGCACCCGCAACTGATGGGCGTCCGACCCCTCTGTCGTCTCCACTGAAGCAAGACAAGCAGAACCGTCGGCCGGCCGGTTTTGAAGCCAATGGGCAAACGCAAGATAGATGTTGTCGCTATCGTTTTCGGACAGCAACGGGGCCAGTTCGCCGCTGCCTGCATGAAGAGCCCCGAACATCGTCTTCGCCAGGGCTCCCACTCGCGCATCATCATTCCCCGCCGCCCAGTCCAACGCCAATTCGTAGTTGCCACGATCAAAAGCGTCTCTTGCGTCTCGATAGAACGGCAACAGGTTACTGACCGCTGCTTTGGGAAGAATACTCGGCGTCAGAGTGTATGATGGAGAGGGCAAGGTATCTACATCACCTGCGGAACATCGGCGGGTAATCTTTATAGAGAAATTGACCGGCGAGTACTAGCGTGGCCGCTTCTGATTTACTTCCCGAACGGCAGTTCCTGATCGGTGGCGGTTTGCGCCTCGACCACGGCGACGGCAGTCATGTTCAGAATACCGCGGGTGGTGACCGATTCCTGGAGGATATGCGCCGGACGCTTCAGGCCCAACAGCATCGGCCCAATGGAGATACCGCCGGACAAGATGCGCAGCAGGTTATATGAGATATTCGCAGCATCCAGAGACGGCATAACCAAAAGGTTTGCCTGGCCGGTCAAGTTGGTTTTCCCCATCAAGGGGCCGCGCAGTTCTTCGCGCAGCGCGGCATCGGCGTGCATCTCCCCCTCGACCTCGAAACCCGGATCCATGTCCCGGACCAACTGCGCGGCTTCGCGCATTTTCAGGGCCGTGGGCAAGCTGGTCGTGCCGAAGTTGGAATGGGACAGCATGGCGGCCTTGGGCTCGATACCGAAGCGACGCACCGTCTCCGCCGCCAGAACGGTGAACTGTGCAATCTGCTCGGCCGTCGGGCCCGGATTCACGTACGGATCGCAGATAAAGAACGTGCCCCGGTCGGTAATCAACATCACCAGTGCGCCGGACCGCTCCACATTGTCCTTCAGCCCGATGATGGAGAAAACGTGATTGAGGTGTTCCCGATAGCGGGACTGACAACCGCACAGCACGGCGTCTGCCTCTCCCCGGGCGACCATCAGCGCGGCAATCACCGTGGTGTTTGTCCGCAAAAGCTTGCGTGCCTCGTTGATGGACACCCCCTCCCGGCGTTTGATGGAATGATAGTGCTCCCAATACTCCCGGTAGCGCTCGTCGTAATCCGTATCAACCAGCTCGAAATCCTCATCGGGCGTCAGCCGCAGGCCCAACTGTTCGATTCGCATTTCGATAACATTTCGCCGGCCGATGAGAATAGGTTTGACGATCCCCTCGTCCACAGCCTGCTGAACGGCGCGCAGCACCCGCTGGGATTCACCCTCTGCATAGGCTACCCGTTTCGGATCGCTTCTCGCCTGATCGAAAACGGGCCGCATGGCGTTGCCGGATTTAAAGACAAACTCGTTGAGCTTCTCCTTGTAGGCGTCGAAATCCTCAATCGGCCGTGTGGCGACGCCGGAGTCCATGGCCGCCTTGGCCACCGCCGGCGCTACATGGGACAGCAGCCTGGGGTCGAACGGCTTGGGGATCACATAATCCGGGCCGAATTTAAGCTCAGAGAGTCCGTAGGCCTGGACCACGGTTTCATCGGATTCCGCCTTGGCCAAAGACGCCAGGGCATGCACGCAAGCCGCCTTCATTTCGTCATTGATCGCCGTCGCGCCAACATCCAGCGCGCCCCGGAACATGAACGGGAAGCACAGTACATTGTTGACCTGATTGGGGTAGTCGCTGCGCCCGGTGGCGATGATCGCGTCCGGATCGGCCTCCCTCGCCAGCTCGGGACGTATCTCCGGGTCGGGGTTGGCGAGCGCCATGATGATCGGTTTGTCGGCCATGGTTTTGACCATCTCCACGGTCACCGTGTTGCCGACGGAGACGCCGAGGAAAATGTCCCGGCCGTTGATCGCATCGCCCAGAGACCGTGCTTTGGTTTTGACCGCGAACCGGGCTTTATACTGATTGCCGAGCCCGTCCCGCTCCGTATGCACGACACCCTGGGAGTCGCACATCATGATGTTCTCTTTCTTCATGCCGAGGGTCAGCAGCAAATCCAGACAAGCCAGCGCGGCCGCGCCGGCGCCGTTGCAGGCGAGGGTCACGTTCTCGATTTTCTTGCCGACGATCTCCAGCGCGTTGACCACGGCGGCGGCAACAATAATGGCGGTCCCGTGCTGATCGTCGTGCATGACGGGTATCTGCACCCGTTGTTTGACCTTCTCCTCGACCTCGAAACATTCGGGCGCTTTGATGTCTTCCAGGTTGATGCCGCCGAAGGTCGGTTCCAGCGCGGTGATGATATCGACCAGCTTGTCGGGATCGGTCTCGTTGACCTCGATATCGAACACATCGATGCCGGCGAACTTCTTGAACAGCCCGCCCTTGCCTTCCATCACCGGCTTGG
>JAYQGD010000397.1:0-3243 GCA_038140415.1 Rhodospirillaceae bacterium | reverse complement strand
GCATGACGTGATAGCCGGCGCCCAAGGGGTCCCGCTCCGGGTTCAGGTAGGTGAGCAGCCGCTGCTTCTGGTAATCCAGCAGCACGAAATTCCACACCGGGACAATCGCGCCGACGGCGGCGATGCCGGCGGTGATGAATATCCACAGCCGCACACCGGCCAGGTAGAACATGACCACGCCCGTGGCCCCCAGGATGACCGCCGTGCCCAGGTCGGGCTGGCGGATGATCAGGTAGGCCGGCGCGGCCAGCAAAAGCGCCGGGAAGATGACATAGGTCAGCCGCTCAACATCCTCCATTCGGCTGGCGTAGAAATAGCGGGCCAGGACCAGGATGATGGCGATTTTCATCATTTCGGAGGGCTGGATAGTGATGAACTTCAGATCGATCCAGCGCTGCGCCCCCATGCCGACGGAGCCCGCGAACTCGACCACGAGAAGAAGCGCCAAGCTGAGGAAATAAATCAGGTAGGCGTGGCGCAGCCAGAACCGGATGGAGGTCACCGCCACGGCGATCATGAGTAAGACCGCCACGCCGAACCGGACCATCTGCCGGGACGCCCAGGGATCGATCTTGCCGTCGGCCGCCGAATACAGCATGCCGAAGCCCACCGACGCGGTGACGGAGATCAACAGCACAAACAGCCAGTTCACCTGCCACAGTTTCTGGCCGAAGGTCATGTCGGGCTGCCGGGTGGGGATGAGCGCCATCGGTTAGCCCTCCCGGCTCGGCTTGGGGTCAGCGGCCGGCGGGGTCAGCCTGGCCTCGCCCCGGGACGGATCGCGTCGTTGAACTTCGCGCAAAATATCCCGGGCCAGGGGGGCGGCGCCCGACGAGCCGCTGCCGCCGTGCTCCACCACCACCGACACCGCATAGCGCGGCGCATCGATGGGCGCATAGCCGACGAAAATCGCGTGGTCCCGCTCGTGCCATTCCAGCTCTTCGTTCTTGCGGACGCCGGTTTCCCGCTCCGCCTTGGTAATGCGGCGCACCTGCACGGTGCCGGTCTTGCCGCCCATCTCGAAACCGGGTGTTTGGATTTGCGACCGATGCGCCGTGCCGACGGGGGAATTCACCACCGCCGCCATGGATTTGCTGACGATGTTCAGGTGATTGGGGTTGATGCCGATCTCGGGAAAGGCCGGGGCCAAGGCTTCAAAGCTGGGGTTGTCGTTAAAGTGCACGATCTGGCGGGTCAGGGTCGGCGCCACTGCCCGCCCGCCGTTGACCAGCCGGGCCGTCATCACCGCCAGCTGCAGCGGCGTGGTCAGGATGAACCCCTGCCCGATGCCGGCCAGCAAGGTCTCACCCTGCTGCCAGGATGTGTTCTTGGCGCGCTTTTTCCAGGCGCGGGTCGGGATCAGCCCCTTTTTCTCGCCCGGCAGTTCGATATGCAGCGCGTCGCCCAGACCCATTTTGCGGGCCATGGCGGCGATCCGGTCGATACCGGTGCGCCGCGCGATCTCGTAGAAGAACACGTCGCAGGATTGGGCGATGGCGTTGACCAGGCTCATGGTGCCGTGGCCGTGCTTCTTCCAGCAGTGGAAGGTGGCGTTGCCCAGCTCCACATCGCCGGCGCAGAAAATCCGCGTGTTCTGGTTCACCACGCCTTTTTCCAGGGC
This sequence comes from Rhodospirillaceae bacterium, assembly GCA_038140415.1. GTDB lineage: Bacteria > Pseudomonadota > Alphaproteobacteria > Rhodospirillales > UBA2165 > JAYPHU01. Next base: position 1,622 of record JAYQGD010000397.1, on the reverse strand, counting down.
AGCCAGCGCAACGACCATCTTGAAGGTGGAGCCCGGCGCATACTGTCCGGCGATCGCCTTGTTGTTAAGCGGCGCCCGCGGGTTGGAAATGAGATTTTGCCATTCCGACCGGCTGAGCCCCCGGTTGAAAGCGTTGGGATCAAAGCTCGGCGTGGAGGCCAGGGACAGCACTTCACCGGTATGCACATCCATCACCACGGCCGACGCGGATTCCCGGCCCAGGCGGCGGGTGACAAATTTTTGCAGCTCCCGGTCGATGGTCAGCCAGGCTTCGCTGCCCGGCACGCCTTCGAACCGCTCCAGCTCGCGTATCTCCCGGCCCAGCGCATTGACTTCGACCTGGCTGGTGCCGCTGGCCCCGCGCAGCGACAGATCATGAATTTTCTCGATCCCGGCCTTGCCGATTCTAAAGCCCGGCAATTGCAACAGCGGATCACCGGTCTGTTCTTTTTCCGACACGCCGGACACATAGCCCAGGATCGGCGCGGTGGCGGGCCCGTCCGGATAGAACCGGCTTTGGCCCACATCGATGGAGACGCCGGACAATTGCGGCGCGTTGACCTCGATCCGGGAGACATCCGACCAGGCCAGGTTCTCCCTGATAATGATCGGCACGAACCGGCGGCGGCGCTTCACCTCGCGCAGGATGCGCTGGCGTTCGTTGGGGCCGATATCAATGATCTCCGACAGGGTCGTCAGGGTCTGGTTGAGATCCTCGGTCGCCTCGGGGATCACCAGCAGCCGGTAGTTTTGTTGATTGATCGCCAGCGGCCGGCCGAACCGGTCGACGATCCGCCCCCGGGGCGGCGCCAGCAGTTTCAGACTGATCCGGTTGTCATTGGCGAGGGTACGATAGCGCTCCCCCTCGATCACCTGCAGATAGTACATGCGGCCGACCAGGCCGGAGACCAGCACGACCTTGCCGCCCAGCAGAAAAATCGCCCGGCGGCTGAACGTCCTGAATCTGTTATTATCCCGCTGCATCGTACTCCTGGTGTAAGAACGCCTGCTGCCATCGCAGGAAAATCCATGCGACGATGGGGAAGATGCCTAATGATACCAGATATTGGAAAAACACGGTCTCGAAATTCAACACGGCAAAATGCCAGATCGACGCGACCAGCCAGCTTTCCACCGCCGCGACAAAGGCGATGACCACGAACCCCATCCAATAAATATAGAAAGACTTACCGGCGAAGAACCGGCGCTGGGTCAGGGCCAGACCATAGACCGTCAGGAACACCAGACAGTAAATCCCGAGCGGCATGCCGGACAGCAGATCCTGGAACAGGCCCAGCAGGAACACCGCCCAAAGCGGCATCAGGTTCGGCCGGTAGATCGCCCAGTGATAGACGGCCACCAGGGCCAGCACCGGCGCGACCTCGGCATAGATGGGAATCCGGGTCGGCAGCACACTGATAAAAACCAGAACGAGTGTCAGGAGGAACGGCGTGATATTCCGCGCCGCCTGGTCGAGCTTTAGCCAAAATGCGGCGTTCATCGCCTGCGGGGCTTGGTGGTCCCCGTGCCCGGCGTCAGGATAGACGTATCAACAAATCCCTTGAGACCGAAATCCGCCACCCGGACGAATTCGATCTGGTGATAGCGGGCGTTCAGTTGCA
>JAYQGD010000396.1:0-3247 GCA_038140415.1 Rhodospirillaceae bacterium | reverse complement strand
CCCAGTAGGGAACCCGGTAGGGAATAAGTCTAAAATTTCTGGATTTAATCGAACAATGCGTCGATTTCGGCCTGGCTGATGCCTTCGCCTTCGTGTTGCGGACCGTTGAGGAGTTTTTCGTCGTCGGACTTGTCCGCGCCCTCAACTTCGACACTTTCGAGCTGAGCTTTGCCCCAGGCGTCGATCAGGGCATTGACCTTGTCTTCCACATAGGTGAGGGAGCGGACGACCTTGGTCACCCGTTGGCCGGTAATGTCCTGGAACGAGCAAAACTCGAACAGGCCCATGTTGTTGGCGGAGACTTGGTCGATCAGCTCCAGCTTGGCCGGGTCGTCCAGCCCGTCTTTCAGTTGCTGCAGCAGGCCTTCGTTGGTTTCCACCGTGGCCATGATATTGTTGGTGGCGTTTTCCGTCGCGGCGACGATGGCGTCCAACTGGTCGCTCATCTTGTCGAAATTGTGCTCTTCATCCGCCGGCTTGTGAATGGCGGCGATTTCCGTGCGCACCCGCTGCATATACTGAAACAGCGCCGCGAGTTCGCTCTTTAACTGGCGATCCTGTTCCGCAACATCCATGATCAATCCTTATCGTTCCGGTCTGCCCGGTTATTTGTATATCCCACTGATTTATAAAGATAAGTACTTTTATCAGGAGTTAAAGAGCGAGCCGGCGGATTTAACCCAGGGATTCTACTAACCTGTTGAAAATCCATAGGATAATTCTGAAAACAATCGAGGCGGGCAGGGCCTTGAGCGCCGCAACTTGGCTTAGTTGTCGCCGCCGGGCCGTTTTGAGAGGAACATTTTTTCGATGGCGAGCGCTCGGAGCCTGGTCCGGGTTTCCTCATCCAGATCGTCCAGCAGGCGGGACTGCACCTTGTGCACGGCCATCGCTTCCTTGATGAGCTCCTGACGGGACGCCGGGCCAGCCTTTTTCCCGCCATTGGTGGCGACATCCAGCTTTTCCCGGGCCTGGTCAAGCCGTTCCGCCGCCTTGACCATGCTTTGATCCGGGCTCAAATCCTCTTTCGCCGCCGCTTTGGCAGCCTTTTTGGCCGGGCGTTTCTTCTTAACGTCCTTTTTGCCGGCTGATTTTTTGCCTTTGGCCGGTTTCTTGGATTTTGAAAACAGGTTGAACATTCACCGTTTCCCGTTGTGCGTCGACATACCAGTGTAACAAATCTTGGCTAAGTCTGACCATAGCAACCGGGCCATCAAACCCGAACACGTTAAATTTTTCATTAAATTTCAATGAAATAGTGACATGCCAAGGAAAACGAACTAAGTGTCGAAAGCCATGCGACGATACAGAGCCGCCAAAATCGTGTCGACCCTGGGGCCGGCTAGCACCTCCGAAGCGCAGATAAATGCGCTGTTCGAGGCGGGCGCGGACGTGTTCCGCCTGAATTTCAGCCACGGCACCCACGAAGATCATGCCGCGCGCTACAAGATCATCCGCAAGCTCGAATTGAAGCATAATCGGCCCATCGGTGTGATGGTCGACCTGCAGGGCCCCAAAATCAGGGTGGGCAAGTTCGAAGAAGGCTCGATCTCCCTGAAGGCCGGACAGAAGTTCACTCTGGATTCGGAGAAGAAGAAGGCGGGTACGGAAAAGCGCGTCTCTATTTCCTATCCTGAAATTTTCTCGGTCCTGGAACCAGGGCTCGAGCTCTTACTGGATGACGGCAAAATCCGGCTCGAGGTCACCAAGGCCGGCTCCGCCAAGATTGAGACCCAGGTCACCATCGGTGGCCCGCTTTCCGATCACAAGGGGCTGAATATTCCGGGCGCCATTCTGCCCATGTCGGCCCTAACCAATAAAGATCGAACCGATTTACAATTCGGGCTGGATATGGGGGCGGACTGGATCGCTCTGTCCTTTGTCCAGCGGCCCGAGGACATCGCCGAAGCGCGCCGGCTGATTGCCGGACGGGCCGGCGTTCTGGTCAAGATGGAAAAACCGATGGCCATCCAGCATCTGGACCAGATCGTGGAAATGTCGGACGCGGTGATGGTGGCGCGCGGGGACTTGGGCGTCGAAGCGCCGCCGGAAGACGTGCCCGGCCTACAAAAGAAGATCATTCAGAAAGCCCGGAGCGAGGGCAAACCGGTCATCGTCGCCACTCAGATGCTGGAATCCATGATACACGCCCCGACGCCGACCCGGGCCGAGGCTTCCGACGTCGCCACCGCCATTTTCGACGGTGCGGATGCAGTGATGTTGTCCGCCGAGACCGCCGCCGGTGAGTATCCGGTGGAGGCCGTTTCCATCATGGACCGGATCATCACCAAGGTAGAGAAGGACGATCACTACAACCTGCTGACCAACACCGACCGCCGCCAGCAGACCGGCTCGGATGCCGATGCCATCACCGCCGCCGCCCGTCAAGTCGCGCAGAGCATCGGCGCCGCCGCGATTGTCACCTTCACCACCACCGGTTCGACCACCCTCCGGGCGTCACGGGTGCGGCCCAATGTGCCGATCCTGGGTCTGACCCCGTTGCCGGAGACCGCGCGCAAACTGGTGTTGGCCTGGGGTGTGCATCCGGTGCTCACGCACGACGTCGCGGATTTCACGGACCTGGTGTCTCATACGAACGAGGTCGCCGTGGCCGAAGGGTTCGCGCAGTTGGGCCAGCGTCTCGTGGTCACCGCGGGGGTGCCGTTCGGCACGCCGGGCGCCACCAACGTGCTCCGCATTATCTGGGTCGAGTAACCACCTCACCATGGTCGCCGAGATTTTTTCGATTATCGCGCCGGTCCTGTTCGGCGTAGGCGTCGGCTACACCTGGTCCAAAATGGGCCGGTCCTTCGATGCCGAATTTGCTACCGCCATCGTCTACAATATCGCGACGCCCCTGCTGATCTTCTCCACATTGACCAGCATGAAGATCGATGTCCCGTTGTTTGCGGAACTGGCCGGGGTCATGGCTGTGGCGGCGATTGGTTTTATCCTGGTGGGATACGTCATCCTGAAAGTCTGGGGCCTTAATCGGCGCACCTATTGGCCGTCCATCTCCATCCCCAATTCGGGCAACATGGGCCTGCCGTTGGCGTTCATCGCGTTCGGTCAGGAAGGGCTGGGCATCGGGGTGATCGTCTACACGGTCATCAGTATGACCCAATTCACCTTCAGCGTGATTGTCTCGTCCGGGCATTTTTCGTTGCGGGAATTGGCCAAGATTCCGCTCATTTATGCGGTGATCACGGCTCTCCTGGTGATGGGCTTCGGCCTTGAGGTGCAGGCC
>JAYQGD010000395.1:0-3253 GCA_038140415.1 Rhodospirillaceae bacterium | reverse complement strand
CCGGCGGTTTTGACGCCAGGACGTTTCATTGTGGCCGAGAGCCGCAGGACGTTCCTTACCGTAGGATATCACCTTGATGCGGTTCGGGCTGACGCCCAGCGCAACCAGGAAATCCTTGGCGGAGTTGGCGCGGCGTTCACCCAACGCGAGGTTATATTCGCGGGTACCGCGTTCGTCAGCATGACCTTCGACGGTGACGGTGATGCTGCCGAAGCGCTTCAGCCAAGCGGCCTGCTTTCCAAGCGTCGCGCGGGCGTCGCCGGTCAAGTTGGACTTGTCGAGGGCAAAGAAGACCCGGTCACCAACGTTAATGACAAAATCGCGGCCGCTGCCGGGCGCAATCGAGGAGCCCCCACCAGAGCTGCTGGAGCCACCGGAAGACGCGCTGCTGGAACCGCCCCCTTGGCCGCCGCCTTGCTCAGTCGGAGTGGATTCGCAAGCTGCCACCAGGAAAAGGGCTGCAACCAAGATAGATAGGCTTTTAAATTTCATTTTGATCCCCCTGATCGGAAGGTATTGGTAAGGTTCAAGTTTGGCCACTCCGCGCCCGTGTGTATGTGATATTTAACACAGCCGCCGAAAATTTCGACTAAAAAATCGTCTCAATAAGCATTAAATCATTGAGATCCAACGAATATAGGCTCCGATTCAGGTTGAATCAAGGCCAACACTTACGGAATCAGCGGCGACCAGGCAGGGTCCGATGCGTCCATGGGGGTCAGGATTTCCCGTTCATTCTGGCCGGTCAGATCGATGGAAAATAACTTTGAGGACTTTCCACCCTTATTTCCCACCGGTTTTTCGCGAAAAAACATGATAACCCGGCCATTGGGGGACCATGTCGGCGACTCGACCAGGAACCCCTCGGCCAGCAGACGCTCCCCTTTGCCGTCCGTATCCATGACGCCGATAAAGAACTTGCCGCCGGTAAACTTGGTAAAAGCGATCAAATCTCCGCGGGGCGACCAAACCGGCGTCGCATAGCGCCCACGACCGAAACTGATTCGCTTCACCCCGGATCCGTCCGCATTCATGACGTAGAGCTGCTGGTTCCCGCTGCGATCCGAGTTAAAGACGATCTTTTTTCCGTCGGGGGAATAGTACGGCGACGTGTCGATGGCCGAATGCCGGGTCAATCGCACCTCGCGGCGGGTCCGCAAATCCATGACATAGATTTCCGTGTTGCCGTCCTTGGCCATGCTCATGATCACCGAATTTCCGTCCGGACTAAACCTGGGGGCGAACGTCATGCCGGGGAAATCGCCCAGAACTTCCTGGCGGCCGGTGTCGATATTGAAGATATAAACCCTGGGTAGATTCGCATGGTAGGACATGTAGGTTATTTCCTGGCGGCTCGGCGAGAAGCGCGGCGTCAGGACAAGTGAACTGCCGTCGGTCAGAAAATGATGGTTCTCCCCATCCTGATCCATGATGGCCAGGCGCTTAACCCGGCGGAGTTGGGACCCGCTCTCCGCGATGTAGACCACTCGGGTATCGAAATAGCCGTCTTCACCGGTGATCCGCTTGTAGATCGCGTCGGCAACAATGTGAGCTATACGCCGCCAATTTGTGGTCACCGTCGTGTAAACCTGCCCGACCATCTGCTTGCCGGCGAACACATCCCACAAGCGGAACTGCACCCGCATCCGATTATTGGACAGGATGGTGACCTTGCCCTGGGCCAAGGCCTGGGCCTTCAGGATGCGCCAGTTTTGAAAGCGCGGAACGATGTCCATGGACCGTTCCACATCGACGAACGCTTTTTCGTCCACCGGCGCGAACAGGCCGGACCGTTCCAGATCGGCGTTGATCACCTGGGCGATTTGCCGGCCATACCGCACCTCGTCCGCGGCCTGGCCAATGAAGCCGGTTACCGCCACCGGGATCGGATCGACATTGCCCCGGGTGATATCGATGCGGAGTTCAGCGCGGGGCAAAGTCGGCAAAATCAGCGACAAGCCGATTGCTATCAGCCCGACCAGCAGCCAATTGTTTGTTCTCACTTGTCCCATCTTTCGCCTTCCCCTCATCGGCCCATCATCTCCTTAGGATCAAAATTTAGAGTCAAATCTTTCCACACATCATACTTGTTCGGATCCAACTTAAATGGCTGGCAAGTAGGATTGACAACCGCGCGGTACGCACTTTCGGCCGCAGCCACGCGGAATGGATTACCGCGATGCGAAGCCTTGTTCAATATATCTGCGTTTGCCACATATCCGTCAGATCGCATGGACACCTTAATCTCGACATTAAAGTTTTCTGCTCCTTTTGCACCCGCATGAAAAATCCAGCACCGCTCAACCGCTTTCTTAACCGCATTCACTATCGCTTGACGCTCGGTCACCGTGATCTTGTTCAGCGGATTGTCGCTCACCCGTTTTTGCGTGAGCACCTGAGCAATCTCGTTTTCGAAATTATCCTTCTTCTTTTCCGGCTCCGGCTCTTTCGCCTTTTCCTTGGCCTTTGGCGTCGGCTGCTTGAGCTCGGCGGCCAGGTTTTTCAACACGGAGGCAAACGGGTCCGGCGGCTTGGGCTTCCGCTTGGGCTTCACCTTGGCAAGCTTCTGCGGCGCCTTGGGCTTTGGTTCGGGTTTGGGCTCGGGCTTCGCTTCCGGTTTGGGCTCCGGCGCCGGCTTTTCCTTGGGTGCCGGTTTCGGTGGAGGCGGCGGCGGCACGGCAGCCACCTCCGGCTCAGGTTTCGGTGTCGGCGGCGGTGGGGGCGGTGGCGGTGCTTTGACTTCCTTGGGCGGCGGAGGCGGCGGTGGCTTTTTGGCCTCAACCGGTTTCGGTTCGGGCTTGGGCTCGGGTTTCTTCTCCGGCTTGGGTTCGGGGGCCGGCGGCAGTTCCGTCTTGTCGGCAATGGTCACCAGCTCGACGATCATCGGCAGCTCTTCGACCGGCGGCGGCTTGCGGATGTGCGGCAGGCCAACCACACTGACGACAACGACAGCAATGTGCAGCAGGACCGAAAAAGTAACACCGATTTTCATGGCGCCTATCTAGACGAGGTATTGCGTTTTTTTTGTGACGTGTTGCTCCGGGGCAGTTCCGTGATCAGCGCCACCTTGGAGAAGCCGGCCGCGTTGATGGTGCCCATCACTTCCATGACCCGGCCGTAATTGATCCCCTTGTCGCCGCGCACGAATATCCGGATGTCGGGGTTCGCGCCGGTGATGGCGATCAGCCGGGGCGCCAGCTTGTCGAGGGGGATTTCCGTATCCTGCAGATAGATCGCCCCTTCAGCATTCACC
>JAYQGD010000394.1:0-3259 GCA_038140415.1 Rhodospirillaceae bacterium | reverse complement strand
GCCGTTCTGCAAGGGATGGAGGAGGCCGGCTTTCACGTCACACACGTCTATGGCCTGACGGAGACCTACGGCCCCGCCACGCTGTGCGCCTGGAAAAAGGACTGGGAGGCGCTGGACCCCGTGGACAAGGCCGCCATGAAAGCGCGCCAGGGCGTGGAGTATACGGTGCTCGAGGGGCTCAACGTGATTGACCCGGAGACCATGGCGCCGGTGCCGGCCGACGGGGAAACCATCGGCGAGGTGATGTTCCGCGGCAATAACGTGATGAAGGGCTATCTCAAGAACCCGGACGCCACCAACGAGGCCTTTGCCGGCGGCTGGTTCCACAGCGGCGATCTGGGGGTCATGCACCCGGACGGCTATGTCGAGCTAAAGGACCGGTCCAAGGACATCATCATATCAGGCGGGGAAAACATTTCGTCAATCGAGGTGGAGGGCGCGCTCTACCGCCATCCCAATGTGATGACGGCGGCCGTGGTGGCCAAGGCTGACGAGAAATGGGGAGAAACCCCGTGTGCGTTCGTGGAGTTAAAAGACCCGGACGCCGGCACCACCGAGCAGGAGATCATTGATTTCTGCCGGGATAATTTGGCGCACTTCAAGTGTCCCCGGTATGTGGTCTTCGGTCCGTTGCCGAAAACGTCTACCGGAAAAATTCAAAAATTCACCCTACGCGATCAAGCCGCGTCTATTTAGAAGAGGGCCTTGGTCTCGGGTTGCGAGACGCTCCAGGCTATGGGGCGTCGGCGCTCCGGTTAGAGCGCGTCCATACTAGCGAGTTCGTCTTTGATCTTGAGCTTTTCTTTCTTGAGCTCCGAGATAGCGATGTCGTCTGGATTGGGGCGGGCGATTTCTTTGTCGATCTGTTCGTCCAGATCATGATGTTTGGTCTTTAGTTTTTCTACCTGCTCCTGATCGGTCATTGAGTACCCTCCATATTTGGTTCCAATACCAATTCAAAATGATATGCCTCCCACAATCGTTTTACTAGGGGTCTGGCTTAAAAAAATTGTCATATGACCGGAATAATTTAGTCACCCGGCTCACGTTGGGAGAAATCAGATAACGTTCCCAAGGCGTTATCGGCATACTATAGGCAATCGGAAATTTGGGATAATTTTGCCGTATCCGCGTCGGTGGGCGGCGTACCGAGAAATGTCAGGTAAGTGGCCATGTTGGCCAGCGCCATCTTCCGGATGTCTCCAAAGTCCTTGGACTCCCCGGACTCTTTGACGGGAAGCGGCATAGCGGTGGCGAGCATGAGCTGTTGCACCCGTTCGGCGTCAAGCTCGCTGCGTTTCACCTGATTTCTGATTCGCTCCCGATGGCCGGCCACACCCGGCACGGTCATATCCTTTAAGGCCCGCCGCGTAGCGCGAAGCGGTTTCACCACGTCCTCGCGCCAGTCACGGACAACGGCGTCCAGCGCCGCCACTTCGGATTCCGTCGGCATCGGCGCGCCACACACTGCCGCCCAGCAGCAGTAGAGAAGAATATTCACATCAGCGCCCAGCCGGTCCTGCAGGTCGATGCAGAGATCGGGGACCCCCTCCCGCCCATAGAGGCCGAGGGAGAAATCCCAGAACGGGTTGTCGGGCCAGTCGGTGTTCTCTGAAATGACAGTCCCTCCTAATCGCCCAGGCAGATGCCCAGACCACGGGCGGTCTGCACCAGGGTCTCGGACAGGTTCACTTCACGGGCGTTCTCAACAATTTCGGCGAGATCGAAATCCACTACTTGCCGGTTCTGCAAGGCGACCATTCTGTCCGATTTGCCCTCCATGATCAGGTCGACGGCCTTGACCCCGAAGGCCGAGGCAATGATCCGGTCATGGGCGCTCGGCACGCCGCCCCGCTGGACATGGCCCAGGACGGTGACCCGGATCTCCTCGCCGGTGGCGTCGGCGAGCTGGTTGCCGAGAACATGGCCGATCCCACCATAGCGCACTTTGCCTTCCGAGCCGGTCTCACCGACGGCGGTCCCGTCTTTTGGCTTGGCGGCTTCGGAGCAGACAATGAGCGCATGATTGCGGCCTCGGGCGCGCAGCGACCTGATTTTCTCGGCCACAATCTCCAGGTCGTAGTCGATCTCCGGAATGAGGATGACGTCCGCCCCGCCGGCGATCCCGGCGTTCAGCGCAATGTGCCCGGCGTCCCGGCCCATCACCTCCAGGATCATCACCCGGTCGTGGCTGTCGGCGGTGGGCTGCAACCGGTCCAACGCCTCCACCGCGATGGAGACGGCCGTGGGAAAGCCCACGGCGAATTCCGTTTTGGGGACGTCATTGTCGATGGTTTTCGGAATGCCGATAAACCGGATGTCATCATCCAAGGTGAGGCGGCGCAGAATGTCTAGACTGCCGTCACCGCCGATGCCGATCAGGCCATGCAGGCCCAGTTCGTGGAAGCCGTCGGCAAATTCGGAGGATCTGTCCTTAAAACTGCCGTCCTCCATCGGGTAATGAAACGGGTCGCCTTTGTTGGTGGTGCCCAGGATTGTCCCACCGGTTCGGAGAAGCGTGCCGGAGAACATCTGCAGATCCAGTTCCTCGCAGCGGATCGGCCGGTCCATCAGCCCGTGGGTGCCGTCTTGGATACCGAAGACCTTGCAGTCGTAGTGCTGAATGGCCCGATACACGATGGCGCGGATGACCGCGTTCAGGCCGGCGCAGTCGCCACCGCTGGTAAGAACACCGAGGCGTTTGATCGTCTTTTTACCGTCTGTCACGAGGAAGTTCCTTGATGGGCCCGGACGCGATAGTCCACATCCACCGGTTTTCTGTTACACTGGCCACTAGGGACTCAATAAGATTCGGCCCATGAGCAATACTGAAGCGTTACAGGAACAATTGGAAGCCCTCAAATCAGAGCATCGAACCCTCGATGAAAAGATCACTTTGTTGACCGAAGAGGGCGGTGATCAGTTACTGCTGCAGCGCCTAAAACGGCAGAAATTGGCGCTTAAAGACCAAATTCTGACGCTCGAGGCCAGCCTCCTGCCCGACATCATCGCCTAACATTCCTTCCGAGCAACTTGACCGGCAGTCGCGGCACGAGCGGTATTTAAGGGCGGCTGGGCCTACCGGCCGCCAACCGCCCCAGCCCGGAAAGACTGGGCAGCAAGCGCCCCAACCGCTTCTGCACTTTGGGGATGACCGTCACATCCCGGATGCGCCGGTCGACAAAGGCCCATGTGTTTTCGCACCCCTCCGACTCATCCGCCAGCCAATACAGAATGGCCGAGGTATAGACCCCGGTAA
>JAYQGD010000393.1:0-3261 GCA_038140415.1 Rhodospirillaceae bacterium | reverse complement strand
CGAACAGCCAGACGTTGGCTGCTGCGTATAGGATCAGGAAAGAAACCGAGAGCTTGTTATTGGCAATCCAACGGCCGATTTCCTGAACTGTATTCTTGGTGCGCGCTTTGGGCCGGGGCGGCGGCGGAGGCCGCAGCCAGCCTGCGGCGGAAAAGGTAAGCTGCCGTTTGAGGTTTGGATAGGCCTCCAGAACGGCTGAGAATTCCTCGAAGCTGATGTCGCCACTCTGATCCGTATCCACATTGTGGAAAAGCGCAGCAGCGAGTCCGGCGATGGCGGTTTCCGGGATTTCCAAGCCATGTTGGGCGACCGAGGATTTTAACAACTGTTCCAGTTCCCCTTGATCAATGTCGCCGCTGTCGTACGGGTCGTGGAGGCGGAAGGCGAAATTCAGGTGGGCGGCTTCGTCGCCGTCGATCAGGGTTTGGACAAATGCGAGAAATTCATCCCAGTTGATTTCACCGCTGGAATCGTCATCGACCATCGTAAACAGCCGGTCAGCGATAAAATCATCCCGAAGCCCGAGCGCTTTTTTGAATTCATCCCGGTCGATGGCGCCGTCTTCTCCGGCGATCAGCGCAAACCGCTTTTCCAGATCGTCCATAAGCGCCGCATTGTGGTCCGCCATTAGAATTACCCCTGATATTTTGCCTGCCGATCACCGCACAGTTTCTGTGAGCGGACGTGATTGTATCCCCCGTGTAGACAATCTCCCATCAGGGAACAACCTGATAGTCACTCTATCCAAGTGGCCGTCGCGGGATTGTGGTTCAGCGCGTTGAGAGCTATTAGGAATAAACGCGTTTTCCGGCCTGCCGGCCGATATTTCTAGGAAACCCCGTGGAAGCCTGGATTCTCTTTACCATCGCCGCTGCCTTTCTGCAGAATATCCGCAACTCCCTGCAGAAGAGCCTGAACAGCGTGCTCTCCACCGTCGGCGCGGCCTATACCCGCTTCGCCTTCGGCCTGCCGCTCGCCGTGATCTACTGGCTGGTGCTGATCAAGCTGGACGGCACGCCCCTCAACTGGTCGTGGGAGTTTTGGTGGTTCGCGTTCCTGGGCGGCACCACCCAGATTGCCGCCATGTGGTTTACGCTCCGCGCGTTTGCGCTCCGGGGCTTTGCCGTCGGCACGGCGTACTCCAAGACCGAGACCTTCCAGACCGCCATCTTCACCATCATTATCCTGGGCGAAGCGGTCAGCGGCACCGCCTTCATCGCCATCGGCATCAGCTTTGCCGGCGTCTGTTTCCTGTCGCTCGCCAAGTCCGATGTCACCATCAAGGATTTCCTGACCTCCTGGACCCGTAAGGCCGCGCTCATGGGATTGGGCAGCGGCGCCATGCTGGGGGTCTCGGCGACCTCGTACCGGGGCGGCGCGCTGGCGCTCGGCGGCGACAATTTGCTGCTGGCGGCCGCGACGACGCTGATCGGCGCGCTGGCCATTCAGACCGTCTTAATGACGATTTATCTGCATCTCCGGGAGAAGGGCGAGCTCGCCAACATCTGGAAGCACCGCAACAAGGCCTTCCTGGTGGGCATTGCCAGCATGCTGGGCTCGGTCGGCTGGTTCACCGCCATGACCTTGGTGAACGCGACCTATGTGAGGGTTCTGGGTCAGGTGGAGCTGATCTTCACCTTCGCCACATCGGTGCTGATCTTTAAGGAAAAAATCACCGGCGCGGAGATACTGGGCACCGTGCTGATCGTCGGGGGACTATTGTTCCTGCTGCTGAGGTGAGGTCCGGACCCTCTCCAACAATTTCTCCAGCGCGCTGTTGAGGGCGGCGTTTTCCTGGTCGCTCAATCCTTCCACCAGATTTTCCTCGAACGCCAAGGCTTCCGGCACGATCTGGCGGTAGATGCGCCAACCGGCGGGCGTCATGTTCAGGACCGAATTGCGCCGGTCCGCCGGGTCTTGTGAGCGGGCGACGAGGCCTTTCTCGATCAGGCCGGCGACAGCGCGGCTCACCTGCACTTTATCCAGTGCCGCGTGTTCCACCACATAAGACGCCGAACAATCCGGTGCGCGGCCGAGCGCGAACATCACCCGCCATTGGGGATTGGTGATGCCGAACCGTTCTCCATAGGTCTTGGAGAACGCCGCGCCCACGGCCTTGGCCAGCACGGCCAGCCGGTAGGGCAAAAAGTCGTGCAGTTGGAGTGTGGTCTCTACGGGGGCGGCATCGTCTTTCATGGCAACATCATAGTTGCAATTAGTTTCAAATGAAACTATTATTTCCGCCATCAGAGGAGGACATCATGGACACGGCTGTCACCACCGGACTGACGTACCAAACCGGCTTCGGCAATGAATTCGCGACCGAGGCGCTGCCCGGCGCACTGCCCCAGGGCCAGAACTCGCCGCAGAAAGTGGCCTATGGCCTGTATGCGGAACTGTTGAGCGGCACCGCCTTTACGGCCCCGAGGGACGACAACCGGCGCACCTGGTTTTATCGCATCCGTCCGTCGGTGAAGCATCTGCCGTTCACGCAGATCGATAACGGCCTGTTGCGGGGAGCCCCCTTCGACGATGCCCCGGCGACGCCAAACCAGATGCGCTGGGACCCGCAGCCGATCCCGGCCGAGCCGACGGATTTCATCGAAGGGTTGATGACATTGATGGGCGCGGGCGATGGCAGCATGACTGGCCTCGCCGTGCACGTGTATGCGGCCAACGCCTCCATGACGGAGAAGTATTTTTACAACGCGGACGGCGAGATGCTGTTCGTGCCGCAACAGGGACGGCTGATCCTCCTCACCGAAATGGGCGTAATGGAGATCGAACCCAACGAGGTGGCCGTGGTGCCGCGCGGTGTGAAGCACCGGATCGAATTACCCGACGGCCCAAGCCGGGGATACGTGCTGGAAAATTACGGGGCGGCCTTCCGTCTGCCTAACCTGGGACCGATCGGCTCCAACGGGCTCGCCAATCCCAGGGATTTCCAAAGCCCCGTCGCTCAGTTCGAAGACCGGGAAGGTGACTTCCGGATGGTCGCCAAGTTCGGCGGCAATCTGTGGGAATGCGAAATCGGCCATTCGCCTCTGGACGTGGTGGCCTGGCACGGCAATCTCGCGCCCTATAAATATGACCTGGCCAAGTTCTGCGCGGTGAATACGGTGACCTTCGATCATATCGATCCGAGCATCTTTACCGTGCTGACCTCGCCCACGGATACCGAAGGCGTGGCCAACGCGGATTTCGTGATCTTTCCGCCCCGCTGGGTGGTGTCGGAGAACACCTACCGGCCGCCCTGGTACC
>JAYQGD010000392.1:0-3264 GCA_038140415.1 Rhodospirillaceae bacterium | reverse complement strand
ATCAGGTCCAGGAACTGCAGGCCGCGGTTGGTGTACTTCTTGGCGATGGAGATCACGAGCCGCAGGTTGGCCTCGATCATCTCTTTCTTGGCCTTGGCGGATTCCCGCTCGCCTTTCTGGACGGTGGCGACGATGCGCCGGAACTCGGAGATCGGCAGGCCGACTTCGTGCGCGATCTCGGCAACTTCGCCCCGGATGTCCTTGACCTCGTCCCGGTTCTTCTTGACGAATTCCTTCCAGCCCTTGCCGGTCAGCCGGGCCACCCGGTTCACCCAGTTGGGATCCAGCTCGTTGCCATAATACTGTTCCAGGAAGTCGGCGCGCTTCACCTTGGCGGAAACGGCCATCCGCAGAAGCCGGCCTTCGAGACCGATCAGCTTGCGGTTCAGGTCATACATGTGACCGACCAGATACTCGATCCGGTTGTTGTTGAGGTGAATACCTTCCATCAGCTCCACCAGTTCGTGGCGCAGCTTGCCGATGCGTTTTTCCGTGGCGGTCGGCACGTCGCTGGCGTCGCGGATCAGGCCGAGGCGTTTTTCCTGGGCCCGGTGCAGCTTGGCGTAGGTCTTCTTGATGTCGTCGAACTTGCCGAGGATATCGGGGAGCAGGGTTTGCTCCATGACCGCGAGAGAGACCGTGTTGTCGTCCGGATCATCCTCGCCGTCGCCGTCGCTGTCACCGTCTTCGGACTTTTCTTCATCATCATCGTCCGACTTGGCTTCTTCTTTCGGCTTTTCCTCTTCTTCCTTCTTGGCCTCGGCGGCGGGTTTCTCATCGTCGTCGACTTCTTCTTCCTCGACGTCACCGCCGAGCGCCATGTTGGCGGTCTGGTCCTCCTTCGGACCGGAATAGGTGGCGTCCAGATCGATAATGTCGCGCAGCAGCATCAGCCCTTCGTCCAGGGCGTCCCGCCATTGCAGGATCGCGCGGATGGTCATCGGGCTGTCGACGATGCCGCCGATCATCATTTCCCGGCCGGCCTCGATCCGTTTGGCGATGGCGATTTCACCTTCGCGGGACAGCAGTTCCACGCTGCCCATCTCGCGCAGATACATGCGCACCGGATCGTCGCTGCGGCCGATGTCGTTTTCATCGACGTTGCCGCTGGAGGACTCGGCCTCTTTCTCGGGTTTCTCGTTGTCGGAATCGTCGGCGTCTTCGTTCTCGACGACGTTGATGCCGGCTTCCGACAGCATGGACATGGTGTCCTCGATCTGTTCGGAGGAGACCTGATCCTGCGGCAGGGCCGCGTTCAATTCATCATAAGTGACGTAACCGCGCTCCTTACCCAGCGCGATCATCTTCTTTACTTCGGCATTGATCGTATCGAGGATCGGGCTATCCGCGCCGTCCCCCTTGCTGTCGTCTTTTTCCGCCGTTGCAGCTGCCTTGGTTGCCATAAGTACCCCGCAAAACAATAAATCCGGATTTTTACGCCGCGTTGCCCGCCTCCCGGGACGATGCGAAATCGCTTAAATCCGTTTCCTCAACCTCCGCCACGGATTGTTTGAGAACTTTCAGGAGCTCATAGTCCTCGCGGTTCAAATCCTTCTTAAAGCGTTCCTCGGTCTGGCGGATTTCCTCCAGCAACAGGTCACGCTTGAAAATCCTGAACTGCTGTTCCCAGCCAATTCTGGCGACTTCATATTGTTCATCTGGCCGGGCAAAACTGGCGTGGTTAAAAACCTGCCGGCACATAGGGCCGCGCAATAAGTCCGAAAACCCGGTATTTAATAGATGGTCTTCTAGAGCCTGAAAATCAAGCCCCTCGCCCGATTCTGGGGGCGAAGCCAGGGTCTTTAATACTTCCTGACGTAGGTTGTCAAGTTCTTGAGATGCAAAGGAAATAGAGCCCAACGCCTCACCGGCCACGTCAAATAAGTCCGGATGGGTGATCAGGGTGTAGACCAGGATTGCTTCGGACAGCCATTTCTTGTCCACGTGGGTGCTGGCGCCGGACTTTTCCGCCATTCTGCGGAGCGCCAGGCCGCCGGTATCGCGGCCTTGGGTCCCGCGCCGTTTCTGGAAGGCTTCCCACAGGCGGTTGCGCATATCGTTCAGATAGTGCCGGCGGACGGTCTCGTCTTCGATCCTGAGCGCCCGGTCCCGGAGCCGGCGTTCCAGCCAGGCCCGCTCATCCGGCGTCTCCAGGGAATAGCCCCGGGTTTCCATGCGCCACATGATCTCCGCCAGATTGGCCGCGCCCGCCAGGATGTCGGACATGGCCGACGCGCCTTGGGACTTAATCAGGCTGTCCGGGTCTTCGCCTTCCGGCAGCACGGCGAACCGTAAACTATAGCCGGGCTTGAGGAACGGCAGCGCCCGGTCGGCGGCCCGCGCCGCGGCCTTTTGCCCGGCGGCATCCCCGTCGAAGCACAGCACCGGCTGGCGAGTGATCTTCCAGAGCATCTGAATTTGATCCTCGGTCAACGCGGTGCCCAAGGGCGCCACCGCCGTGTCGAATCCCGCCTGATGCAGCGCGATCACGTCGGTATACCCCTCGGTGATTATTAATTCGTCCTTCTTCCGAGCAGGATCGATCGCCTGGGCGATGGCGTAGAGATTGCGGCCCTTATGGAACAGCGGCGTCTCGGGGGAGTTGAGGTATTTGGGCTCCCCATCGCCCAGGATGCGTCCGCCGAAGCCGATCACCCGGCCCTTGCGGTCGGTGATGGGGAACATGACCCGGCCCCGGAACCGGTCATAAGGCGACCGGCTCTGATCATCGGGCTGGATCAGCAGCCCGCTTTCCACCATCAGTTTCTCATCAATGCCTTCCCGGGCCAGTTCGGCTTTCAGCCCGCCCCGCGTGTCCGGCGCATAGCCCAGGCGGAATGTATCCCGCGACTGCGCGGTAATGCCCCGGCCTTCCAGATATTCGAACGCCGGGCGGCCCACCGGCAGCTTGAGCTGCTTCTGGAAGTAGGCGCAGGCCTTCTCCAGCACGTCGTAGTGGGTTTGCGCGCGCTCAATCCGGTCCCGCTCTTCCCGGGTCTGCACCGGCATTTCCATCCCGGCCTCGCCGGCCAGCCGTTCGACGGCTTCCGGGAACGACAGGTTCTCCGTCTTCATCACGAAGTCGAAGACGCTGCCGTGCTCGCCGCAGCCGAAGCAGTGATAGAAGCCCTTGTCCTCGTTCACCGTGAAGGACGGGGTCTTTTCATTGTGGAACGGACACAGGCCCAGATGGTCCTTGCCCTTGCGCTGCAGGCGCACCTTGCGTCCGACCACACTGACCAAACCGGCCCGGTCCCGAACCTC
>JAYQGD010000391.1:0-3268 GCA_038140415.1 Rhodospirillaceae bacterium | reverse complement strand
CGATATCGGCTACGAGGTCGTGCCGGAATGCGTCAAGGTGATGCGGGCCGCCGCGCCGAAGACGATCCAATCGCCCCCTTCTTTGACGACTGAACAGAAAAATTATTTCTAAAAGTGAGCCTGAAGCGTTAATAAGGCTCTTCTCGCCGTTTCTTTTGGAGAAAAGCATATGGCAACGCAGGATCAGCAGGCCGACCCGTCCTCGCCACGGGTGGCGGTCATCATGGGGAGTAAATCCGATTGGCCGACCATGCAACACGCCGTCGACATGCTTTCCGCCGTCGGCGTTGACAGTGAGCCGCTGGTCGTGTCCGCGCACCGGACGCCGGACCGGCTTTATGAGTTCGCCCGCAACGCGGTGGACAAGGGCTTTCAAGTTATCATCGCCGGTGCCGGCGGCGCGGCGCACCTGCCGGGCATGGTGGCCGCCATGACAACGTTGCCGGTCCTGGGCGTGCCGGTTGAATCCAGTAGCCTCGACGGCATCGATAGTCTGCTATCGATCGTGCAAATGCCGGGCGGCGTGCCGGTCGGGACGCTGGCTATCGGCGTCTCCGGCGCAAAGAACGCCGGCCTTCTGGCGGCTCAAATCATTGCGCTCCAGGACGCCGAGGTTGCCCAAAACGTAAAGTCCTGGCGAGACCGGCAAACCCAAGACGTGCCGGCGTCCCCCGTCTAGGACGAGGCTGAATGACAGCCGAGCCAGACAACGCCCCGATGAAAACTCCCTTACACATAGGCTCCGTGCTGGGCATTATCGGCGGCGGCCAGCTTGGCCGCATGACGGCCATCGCCGCCACGCGCCTGGGCTACCGGACAGCGGTATTGTCCCAGAGCGCCGATGATCCCGCCGCCTCGGTGGCGCATCATCATATTCTGTCGGACTATACGGATCGCACCGGTTTGCAAAAATTTGCCGGCCTTGCCGATGTGGTGACTTACGAGCTGGAACAACTGCCCGTGGACGCCGTGCAGTGGCTGGCGGAAAGGGTGCCGGTCGTTCCCGATTGCCGGATATTGGAGATCGCCCAGGACAGAATTTCCGAGAAAACGTTTTTGTCGTCGGCCGGCATTCCGACGGCGCCATGGCGGCCGGTCCGGCGCCGGGATGAACTGTTGCCAGCGCTCGGCGAGGTTGGCCGGCCGGCGGTTTTCAAGGTGGCCTATGGGGGCTATGACGGCAAAGGCCAGGCGGTCATCGACGGGGGGTTAAGCGACGCAGAGGCACTGGAGATTTGGGATCGCCTCTCCGCCGGTGCGGAGATGGCCGCCATCCTGGAACAAAAATTGGATTTCGAGTGCGAATTGTCCGTCATCGTGGCGCGGGATTTTAACGGGAACATGGCCGCCTACGACCCCGCGTTTAATGTCCACAAGAACCATATTCTGGACACCTCGACCGTTCCCGCCCCCATTGATCCCAAAATCAGCAAGGATGCCCAGGACATCGCCTATGAACTGGCCGCCGCCCTGGACCTGGTCGGGTTGATCTGTTTGGAGCTTTTCCTGATGCCGTCGGGGGAGATTTTCGCCAATGAAATCGCACCGCGGCCACACAATTCCGGACACTGGACCCTTGATGCGGCGTACACCGATCAATTTGAACAGGTGGTCCGGGCGACCTGCGGCCTGCCGCTGGGCAATCCGAACCGGTTTATCGACGCGCGCACGCAAAACATTATCGGCGAGGACGCCGACAATATCGATCAATATTTCCGGCAACCGAACGCCAAGCTGCATATGTACGGCAAGAAGGACGTCCAGCCGGGCCGGAAAATGGGACATGTCACCTTTCTTGGCGGGGACGCCGATTAGGCGGGAACGAGATATGCTCTGCAACCGAACAACAACTCAGGACGCCGGAATGCCATGACCAAAATCGGCATTATGATGGGGGACGATATCGGCTACGAGGTCGTGCCGGAATGCGTCAAGGTGATGCGGGCCGCCGCGGCGCGGACCGGCTTTGAGATCGCGTGGGAGACCTACCCCATCGGCAAGGAAGGCCATGATCTGCACGGCGACACCACGCCGGCGGTCACGGTCGAGGGGCTCAAGAGCTGCGACGGGTTCATCATGGGGCCGATCGGCCACAGCGCCTATCCCCGCAATGACCCGACCTGGATCATGCCGCCGATCCGCAAGCTGTTCGACCTGTTCGCCAGCGTGAAGCCGGTCAAATCCTATCCGGGCATCAAGTCCGTCCACGAGGATGTGGACATCGTCTTCCTGCGCGAAGTGACCGAGGGCATGCAGTCCTGGGACACCGCCGCCAACGGCAGCGCCGAATATAAGCCCAACAAGGACACGGCTATCGGCGCGCGGGTCATCACTCGGGAAGGCTCCCGCCGGGTGGCCAAAGAAGCCTTCGAGATCGCCATGACCCGGCCCCGCAAAAAAGTCACCGCCGCCCACAAGGAAGGGGTCTACCGGATGACCTGCGGCTTGTTTGTCGAGGAGTGCCGGGCGCTCGCGGAACAATACCCGGAGGTCGAGTACAACGAGTTTAATATCGATACCATCTGCGCGCACCTGGTGATGGAGCCCCAGCAGTTCGACGTGATTGTCACCACCAACCAGTTCGGCGACATCCTCACCGATCTGGGCGCGGGGCTGGTCGGCGGGCTCGGCCTGGCGCCGGGGCTCTGCGTCGGCCACACCCAGGCCATGCCACAGGCGACCCACGGCTCCGCCCCCGATATCGCCGGACAAAACATTGCCAATCCGTACGCGCTGATCATGTCCGGGCAGATGCTGCTGGAATGGCTCGGCCGCAAGAAAAATGAGCCCAAAGCGACGGAGGCCGCCGCCCTCATCGCCGCCGCCATGGATCATGTGATCAGCGAGGCCAAGCATCTGACCCGCGATCTCGGCGGTACCGCCTCCACGACCGAGATGGGCGACGCGGTCGTCGACGCCATCGACTAGCCTGCCCACTTTCCATCCCGTGAACACAATCGCGCCGGCATCTTGGCGGAGCGCCGCCCCGCGCCTACAGTCGCCGCGATAAGCCACTGCTACGGGGAATGAACCATGCGCCGGCTCAAGGATGTCGAGATTTTCACCCGGGAGTCCACCCGGCTGGTGGCGGATGTGTTCCTGCCCGACGGCGACGGGCCGTTCCCGGCGCTGGTGTCCCTCAGCCCCTATCAGAAGGACGTGCCCTGGCATGTGCCCGACGGGCACACCGCCGCGCGTCATGAGTTCCAGACCTGGGAAACACCGGACCCGCTGCAATGGACGGCGGAGGACTATGCCATCGTCCGCG
>JAYQGD010000390.1:0-3291 GCA_038140415.1 Rhodospirillaceae bacterium | reverse complement strand
AATGGGGGATGTTTTCATGGTACGTGCTGCCCAACTCCCCCTTCCCGGATGGGGAAAAGGACATCATCGGCTGGGCCATCGAGAACAAGGTGGTGACCATCGGCACGCCCGACGACGCGATTGCCGAGATCGAGCGCGCACAGAAAATCACCGGCGGCTTCGGCGTGTTCCTGGCCTTCGCCCACAATTTTGCCGACTGGGGCCCGACGCAAAGATCGTATGAGATGTTCGCCCGCTATGTGATGCCCGACTTTAAAGGCACCAACGTCCACCGCGTGGACAGTTACAACGCCGCCAAGGACCGCCACGACGGCATCCGCAAGGATTTTAACAGCGCCGTCGAGGTCGCCCGCGACGCCTACGATAAATCAAAGAAAGGCTGAGGCGCGCGCAGATGGCGGATAAGCTGTTCACCATCGACGATCTGCGGGCGCGGACCAAGGCCCGCATCCCCAAACTCGCCTTTGACTATCTGGACGGCGGCGCCGGGACGGAGGCCAATGTGCACCGCAACCGGGCCGGCTTCGGTGACATTGTGTTGCAGCCGGAATATCTCCGCGACGTGACCACGCGGGATCAGTCGGTGGAACTGTTCGGCAAGACCTACAGCCATCCGATCGGCGTGTCGCCGGTGGGCCTTGCCAATCTGATCTGGCCGGGTACGGACGAGATTTTGGCCAAGATGGCGGTGGCGCGAAACGTGCCCTATACGCTCTCCGCCGTCGGCACCACCTCGGTGGAACGGATCATGGAGATCGCGCCCGATCACGGCTGGTTCCAACTCTATATTCCGGGCCGCGAAGAGATTTGGATCGATCTGGTCAGGCGCGCCAAGGAGGCCCAGGCCAACGTGCTGGTGGTGACCGTGGATATCCCGGTGCCGTCCAAACGCATCCGCGACCTGCGCAACGATTTCACCATGCCGTTCAAGATGACGCCCCGGGTGATCTGGGATGTGGTCCGGCACTATAAATGGGCGCTGGCGACCCTGGCCGCCGGCCAGCCAAGGTTCGAAAACTTCGTGCCTTATTTGCAGGATGCGGCGAAGGGCCAGTCCCTGGGCGCCGCCATGGTGCTGCAAATCTCCCCCAATCTGCGCGAAGAAACCATCGGCCGCATCCGCGACATGTGGCCGGGCAAGATGGTGATCAAGGGCCTGATGTCGGGGGCATCCGCCGAAGCCGCCAAGCGCATCGGCGCGGACGGGGTGATTGTCTCCAACCACGGGGGCCGGCAGTTGGATGCGGCCCCGGCGGCGATCGAGGTCCTGCCCGAGGTCAAAGCCGCCGTCGGCGACGACATGTCCGTGATGTTCGACAGCGGCATCCGCACCGGGGCCGATATCGTCAAAGCCTACTGCCTGGGCGCGGACTATGTGTTCTCCGGCCGGTCGTTTGTCTTCGGCACCGGCGCGCTGGGGGAAAAGGGCGGCGAACACGTGATGGCCATGTTCGACGACGAGGTCGACAAAACCCTCGGCCAGATCGGGTGTACATCTATGAGTGACTTGGGCCCGGACTATGTGTGGGAGGGGGGTTAGCTCCCCGCCAATTCCACCTTCGTCGCGTCGTACTCGAACAGCCAGTCGTAGCGCTGGCGGACCTTTTCCGGCTCCCACTGATCATCCAGGTAGGCGATGGCCGTGTCGTGCTCCCGCAGTTGCGGGTTGTGGAACCGGGTGGTGTTGGCCGACGAGCCGTCGACGATGGCGGTGCAGCGTTCGATCCGGGTTTTCTCGAACCGGGCGAAGGCGGTCGTTGGATCGCCTCCGGCAGCTTCCAGGCACCGGGCCAGGATGACCCCGTCCTCGATGGCCATGATCGCGCCCTGGGCCAGGAACGGCAGGGACGGGTGCGCCGCGTCGCCGATCAGGATCAGCCGGCCCATGGCCCACTGTCTCAGCGGCTCCCGGTCGATCAGCGCCCACTTGAACGGCTGGTCGATCTTTTCGATCAATTCATGGATGGCCGGGTTCCAGCCCGCCAGATCGGCGCGGCAGTCGTCCCGCGTGCCGGGGTCGACCCAGGACTCAGATGTCCAGGACCGGTTCTCGACAATGCCGACGAAGTTAAACAGCTCCCCGGCGCGCAACGGATAGGTCACCACATGGCCGCCGGGCCCGACCCAGTTGGTTCCGGACATGGTGCGAAGCCCGTCGGACAATTCTTCCATCTTCGCGATGCCGCGCCAGGACAGCATGCCGGTGAACTTGGCCTTGGGCGAGGAAAACGCCTGATCTCGCAACACCGAGTGCACCCCATCCGCCGCGATGAGCGCCGCACCCGTGGCCGAACCGCCGTCTTCGAACGCAAGCTCCACCCCATCCTCGATTTCCGTATAGCCGACGCAGCGCTTGCCCGGATGGATGCAGTCGGGATCATGGGCCAGCACGGCGTTCATCAGGACGCGGTGGAGATCGCCCCGGTGGACAAACCAATAGGGCGCGCCGAAGCGCCTGCGGGAATCCTCGCCCAGGTCAAACAACTTGCGGCTTTCGCCGGTGTTCCACAGGCGCACTTCCTTGTATTCCGCCTCGCAGGCGACCGCCGCCATCTCTTCTTCCAGGCCGAGCGCGATCAACAGCCGCGTACCGTTGGCGGCGATCTGCAGGCCCGCGCCGATCTCGCCCAGCTCCGGCGCCTGTTCATAGATCGCGACGGTGAACCCCTTCTGCTGGAGGGCAATGGCGGCGGTCAGCCCGCCGATGCCGGCCCCGGCGATCAGGATAGGTGTGTCGGCCATGGAAATGTTCCTCCCGTGTGCGCTAGAAATTTCTCACACAGGGGTAGCCGGATCAAGCGGCGGCCTTGCCGCGAAATCGGATTGGGATTATGAGGATGAATTGCCATTTTCCGCGCTTGAGGACACACGGCCATGCCAAGGGACACCCATCGCGTCGCCATCGTCTTCCCCGCCGATCCGGCGCAGGGGCTTGAGACATCGCTGGACGAGTCCCGCTTCGCCCCGACGGCGGCGGCGCTCCGGGCCGAGGGGCTGGAGGTTGTGGGCGCGCCCTACCGGGACGAAGATGCGGCGGCGGTCCGGGAGATATTGATGGGCGCCCACGGCGCGCTGGTCTGGGTGAACCCGATCACCGACGGCCGCGACCGGTCGGTTCTGAACACCATGCTGAGCGAGGTTTCGGCGGCCGGCGTTCTGGTCAGCGCCCATCCCGAGGTGATCGGCAAGATGGGCACCAAGATGGTTCTCCATCATACCCGGCACATGAGCTGGGGGGCGGACGTGCGGCACCGGGGCGTAGGCGGGTAGGATGGGGTAGGGCGCCCATTC
>JAYQGD010000389.1:0-3293 GCA_038140415.1 Rhodospirillaceae bacterium | reverse complement strand
AAGGAATCCGCATGATGGAAAAAGCTGCCGCCTGGCAGGAGCGTTGTTGCCCGCGTGCCTGCGTTAACCAACTCCCAGTCTTCCTGGCCCTCTTTTGCCGGCGGTCCCATGCCCAAAAGGCCGTTTTCGCTGTGCAGCACCACTTCCCGGCCGTCCGGGATGAAGTTGGGGATGCCCAGCGGGATGCCGATGCCCAGGTTAACCACAGAACCGTCCGGGATGTCCTGGGCCGCGCGCCAGGCGATCTGAAATCTGGTGAGGCCACTCATTCGTCTTCCAGCTCCTGAATAATGGCTGGGTTCTCAACGATCAGAATTCGATCAACGAAGATACCGGGGGTCACAACCTGTTCCGGGTCCAGCTCGCCGGGCTCCACCACCTTTTCCACCTGGACGATGGTCAGCGCGCCGGCCATGGCCATGATCGGATTAAAGTTCCTGCAGGCCTTGGCGTAGATAAGATTGCCCCATCGGTCCGCAACCTTGGCCTTGATCAGCGATACGTCAGCTTTGATCGCGTGTTCCAGCACGTAAGTTTCGCCATCGATTTCCCGGGTTTCTTTGCCGTCTGCCAAAGGGGTGCCGGCGGCCGTCTTGGTGAAAAACGCCGGCACGCCGGAGCCGCCGGCGCGGATGCGTTCCGCCAGCGTGCCCTGGGGGACGATTTCCAATTCCACATCCGCAGTAGACGTTCCGGGGTCGAACAGCTTGGCGCTGGGCGCGCGGGGGAAGGAGGAGATAAATTTGTCTACCGCGCCGCTGACGATCAATTGCCCATGGCCGATCCGTTCAGACACCGCGCCGTTCCCCACCATCGTAAGATGCTTTAGCCCCAGTTCCGTCATCCCGGCGATCAGGTCATTGGGCACGCCCGCATCGCCGAAGCCGGCCGCCATCACCGACGCGCCGTCGGAAATGTCCGCTAGGGCCGCTTTCATATCGGGTACTTGCTTGTCGATCATGGCGAAAAACGATAGACCGTTAGGAGTGATTTTCGGGAATGAGCGTAAAGACTCAGCCCGAAGGCAGGCAAGGCCTTTATCACGATTAACATCAATAATTCGGATGACGCCGATGACTGATTCAGGGAACGAATTGCCGGCAGGCGCCGGTCCGGACGCGATTTACGCGGCGGGACTGGCGGCCGGAGAGTTTAAAATCCAAAAATGCGGAAGCTGTGGGGAGCATGTCTTCTATCCCCGCCAGCTTTGCACCCACTGCGGCTCCAGCGATCTCGGCTGGGTGGCCGCGTCCGGCAAGGGTTCGGTTCACGCCACGTCGGTGGTGCGCCAGCGCCCGGAGGCCGGCGATCACTACAACATCGCCCTGGTGGACCTGGAAGAGGGCCCGAGGATGATGTCCCGGGTGGTCGAGATACCGGCGGATCAGGTGAAGATCGGTGATGCGGTGACCGCCTTCATCGGCGAGATCGACGGGGAGCAGGTGATCCTGTTCCGCCCGGCGGGAGGTGGATAATGAGCGGCTCCCTTCGCGGCGCGGCGTCCATCGTCGGCATCGGCCTGACCGACTTCGGCGAGCTGCCGGGCCGGTCCAAGATGGAAATCATGGCGGAAGCCGTGGACCTGGCGCTGCAAGATGCAGGGCTGACATTGGATCAGGTCGACGGCGTGTTCGGCGCGGACTTTGCCGAGGCCATGCAAGGCCTCTACATGGCGGAGTATCTGGGTCTTCATCCGAAATATATCGACGGTACCAATATCGGCGGCTCGGCCTTTGTGAACTTCCTGCAATCGGCCGCAAGCGCTTTACAGGCAGGACTGTGCGAGGTCGCGCTGATCGCCTATGGCAGCAATGCCCGCTCCGCCGGACGGGGCGGGCGCGGTCCTGGCCCTGTCATGTACGAGACCGTCTATAAACCCCGCCAGCCGATCAATTCCTACGCTTTGGCGGCATCCCGGCACATGTACGAATTCGGCACGACCCGTGAGCAGTTGGCCGAAGTGGCCGTTGCCGCGCGCAAATGGGCGCAATTCAACCCCAAGGCGGTGGAACGGGATGATCTGACGGTCGACGACGTGCTCAACGCGCGGCCCGTGGTTGATCCGTTCACGGTCCGGGATTGCTGCCTGGTCACCGATGCGGGTTCGGCACTGATCATGGTGTCGGCGGACCGGGCCAAGGACTTTCCGAAGAAGCCGGTGCACCTGTTGGGGGTGGCGACGGAAACCACCCATAGCCAAATTGCCTGCATGGCGGACCTGACCCGGACGGCGGTGGCCGATGCCGCACCCCGCGCTATGACCATGGCCGGGATCACCCTGGACGATGTGGATGTGGTGGAACTTTATGACGCCTTTACCATCAACACGGTCCTGTTCCTGGAAGACATGGGCTTTTGCCCGAAAGGAGAGGGCGGCAACTTTGTCTCCGGCGGTAACATCGCGCCCGGCGGCGGGCTGCCGGTCAACACCAACGGCGGCGGATTGAGCTGCGTGCATCCGGGCATGTACGGCATGTTCCTGACCATCGAGGCGGTGGAGCAATTGCGGGGCCAGGCCGATGACCGGCAAATAGACGGCGCTGAAATCGCGCTCTGTAACGGCAATGGCGGGCTGCTGTCCAGCCAGGTGACTGCCGTTCTGGGCGCCGACGGCACGCTTTAAAGAAACAAACGATAAAGACAGGGAGAGAGTTATGTATAAGGGTTCCGCGGGCGTCGTTCTGCCCACGTCCATCATCGGGTCGCTGCCGCGACCGAGCTGGTTCACCGAAAACTTAGGGCTGCGCTCCTTTCTGGAGGCGATGGTCGATACACGCTACCGGGAACAATACGAGGATGCTGTCTCGGCTTATCTGCAGGCGGAGAATGACGCCGGGCTGGATATTCTGACCGACGGGGACGCTCACTATGACTCTCAGGTGGGCGGTCTAAGCTGGCAGACCTATGCGCCGTACCGGATGACCGGGTTCAGCGAGACCAAGCCGCAGCCGAGCCGCTATGCGGTGGGCGCGGCGGCCTATCCCAGGGGTCATATCCTGCATGATTTTCTTGAATGCAAGGTGATGCCGCGCATTGTCGGGCCGGTCGGCCGGGGTGATCTACAGTTTGCCGCGCTGTGGCGGACGGCCCAGCGGATGACCGGCAAGCCGGTAAAGTTCGGCACCATCACACCGGAGCTGCTTGCCGCCTCCGTGGAGGACGACTATTACAAGGACCCGGTGGAACGGACCCTGACGATCAGCGAGGCCCTGCATGAGGAGCTGATGGAGCTGGCGGACGCGGGCTGCCCGGTGATCCAGATGGAAGAACCGCAGATCCACATGGTTCCGGTC
>JAYQGD010000388.1:0-3299 GCA_038140415.1 Rhodospirillaceae bacterium | reverse complement strand
TCGATCTTCTCGTTGGCAGGTTAAACTTGTCCAGTCATGGCATCCCTAATCGCGGATGCTACCCTAAATACGTAATAATTCCAAATCTCCTTCGTAGATTCCCTATACGTATTTACCACTAGAAACCCCAGGTTTCATAGAGGCTGGAGTACGGTTACCAATGGGAACCTCAATACAGCTAAAAAGGGTTAAAAAAACAATAGGTTGTTGGACGACCGCAATAACAACCCGTCGCGATTTCGCCATATGATAGTATGTAAAGGTGCGGTTGAGGCTAAACCCAGTTGTCCAGTCTCGAATTCACCTGCGGGCTGATAAAGTTCTCGATCGGGCCCAGGTAGCTCTTAATGAACATCATGGATTTGGGATCTGTCCCACTCTGATTGGCCAACGTGAGCCCGACCGAGTGGTAGATTTCCGAAACGAAGGCGGAGGACGCGCCGGCCACCGTATCGAAGGTCATCCCGGCGATGCCGCCCGCATCATCGGCGATAAACCGTACCGGGGTCTCCATAAACAGCCGGTGCCGGACGTTGGTGTTGGAGAGGATAAACCGGGCCATGGTTTCCAGGCTCGGCGGCTCCGCGTCGCCCCGGTCCGCCAGATATCCGCCCGGCGATAGTTTACAAAACAGCAGATCATCAGAGGAACTCACGAAGCAGATGTCTTCGTCCGCCGCCGCGCGCAGGGTCACTTCGTAGTCCATGGTGCTCATATAGGAGAACGCACCGCCGTCCAGGTCGATCATCAGTGGGTGGGGAAAGAAGCAATGGGTGATGTAGCCCACCTTCCGGCCGCCCGCCTTCACCATCCAGTTCAGCTGCGCCGGGTAGGGGGAGAACGTGTCCGCGCCCATGAATATGCCGCGCTGGATCGGGTGCATGTGCTCCAGGCCAAGCTGTACGAGCTCTCGCGCCGGCCAGCCGGCCGCCAGCATTTTGGCGAGCGCCGGCGAGGCCCCCTCCTCTTCCAGGCGCAAATAAATCCCGGCGACGGCCTTCTTGCCCGCCCGGCGCTGCGCGTCGATAAAGCGAAGCGCGCCGTCGGCAAAGATAAAGTCTGAATCGAACAGCATCGCCGCCGTGCCGGGCGTTGCCGCCGCCCGGCGCACGTGATCCTGCGCGGTTTCCCGCTGCACATTATGCTTCACGATGGTGGGGTCCGAGGCGGCAATCACGTCGGACAGGACCGCGCCCTTATAGGTCATGTCTTCGTAGAAGATAAATTCCGCCGCGACACCGGCGGCTTCGAGCGCGGGCACGGCGTCATCGAAATATTGGCGGGACTCCCGGTCCGTATAAATGCGGTAGATGACCTCGGCGTCCTCGGCCAATGCCGGCAGGTTGCCGGGGCTCAGTTGGCTCGTCAGCGCAAAGTCGCAGAATTTTCGGACAAATCGTTCGCCCCAGACCGTGACGAAGATATCGTAACGCAAGACGCCCGCGGCCTAATCCGCCTCGGCGGCGACGAGGTCGTCTTCCCCGCCGTCCGGGTCCAGAGGTTCCGGCAGGATATCCTCTTCCTCCGCCGGCTCTTCCAGCATGTCGGGATCGGCCTTGGGCCCCAACGCACCCCGGGTGCCCAGGGTCTGAATGGCCGGGCGCTTATCCAGTATGCCGGCGGCCTTCAGATCATCCATGCCCGGCAGGTCATCCAGACCACTAAGGCCGAAGTGATCCAGGAAGGCGTCCGTGGTGCCCCAGGTCACCGGCTTGCCCGGCGTCCGGCGGCGGCCCCGGGGCTTGATCCAGCCGGCCTCGAACAGCACGTCCATGGTGCCTTTGGAAAGGCCCACGCCGCGAATTTCCTCGATCTCGGCGCGCGTGATGGGCTGGTGATAAGCGACAATGGCCAGGGTCTCGACAGCGGCGCGGGAGAGCTTTCGGGTCACCTCCCGCTCGATGGTCAGTTGTTGGCCCAGCTCCGGCGCGGTGCGGAAGGCCCAGGCGTTGCCGACCTTTATCAGGTTCACGCCGCGATTTTCATAGTGGCTCGTCAGCTCCTCAATCAGCGCCGGGATGTCCGCATCCTCGGGCAGCCGCTCGGACATTACTTTCATGGGCACCGGCGAGGCGGAGGCGAACAGCAGCGCTTCCAGAAGTCTCAGATGTTGGGCGTTAACGTCGGTCATGGTTGATCACTCGTGGTTCCGGTTTCGGCGCCGGCGGGAGGGGCCGGCGGGTTATTTTCGTTGGGCGGCGGAATGTCGCGGATATAAAGCGGGCCGAACTGCTCCCCCTGGCGCAACTGAATGCGCCCTTCCTTGGTGAGCGTCAGGGCGGCGACCAGGGCCGACGCCATCATGGACCGGCTGACAATATCGCCGGTCAGCTCGCCGGGCAGGAACTGAGACAGGTCCGACCATTCCGGAATACGGCCCACGATTTTCTTCAGCCACTGCACGGCGTCGTCGGGGGAATAGAGGTCGGAGGCCTGGATATGCAGCGTCCGCACATTGGACCGATGGGTGTGATCGCCATAGGCGCTCAACAGGTCATAGAGGCTAACATCGATGGTCGGGATAGCGGTATAGCCGAATTTTTCGGGCTCGCCCCGCTTGAAGAAATCCTGGCCCAGGCGGTCTCGCGCCATCAGCCGCACACCGGCGTCCTGCATGGATTCAAGCCGCTGCAGTTGGAACTGCAGGGCGGCGGCCATTTCCTCGCCGGTGGGTTCCTCTTCCTTGGACAAATCCGGCAGCAGCAGGCGGGATTTCAGATACGCCAGCCAGGCCGCCATCACCAGATAGTCGGCGGCGAGCTCCAGATTGGTGCGGCGCACGATGGCCACCCATTCCAAATACTGATCGGCCAATTGAAGGATGGAGATTTGCGCGAGATCGACCTTTTGATCCCGGGCCAGGGTCAGCAGAACATCAATCGGGCCTTCGAAGCCGCCAACGTCGACCACCCACTCTTGGCCTTTCGGCACGGCGGTGCGTTCGTCTTCCTCGAACTCGGGTACTTTAATCTCTTCGTTGTCCGCCACGATTATCCTAAACCCACCAAGCGGGCGAGAACGCCCAGCAACTGCACCGCCGGCTGAAACACGATCCAGTTGAAGACATTGAGATTGAGGCCCAACTGATCGCCGATCCACGGCAACACGAATATGGCCGCCAGGATAATGACAAAGCCCACCCGTTCCAACCGAGCCAGGGGATTGGCCAGGAAGCGGGGCAGGATCAGGACAGCGATCCGCCCGCCGTCCAGAGGCGGGATCGGTAACATATTGAAAACAAACAAGATTAAGTTGATGTAGACGGAGGCGTTCAGGCAGGTTCTGACCCAGGGCTGGAG
>JAYQGD010000387.1:0-3306 GCA_038140415.1 Rhodospirillaceae bacterium | reverse complement strand
CCGCAGACCATGGACATCATCCGGTCGTTGATCGATCGGGTTGAGATCAATGAGGCGGCGGAACGCGGCAAGCCCAACGTCGTCTTGGTCGGTGCCCTGGCGGCCATCCTGACATTCACGCAAAACAATACCGCCGCTCTCCATGAAGAGAACGGCGGTAGGGTCTTGATGGTTGCGGGGGTAGGATTTGAACCTACGACCTTCAGGTTATGAGACACTATATCTAGTATGCTCTGCTTCGCCCTGCTCCGCGCACGTTTTCGATATAGCACAACATATCAAAGCATTAGGCAAATTATCAAGCCCTCACGATTTCGCAGAAATTATCAAGATTTTGTGTCCTCTTGCGTCCATGGTGTGTCCACGGATTATCTCGGACCTCGGCGACATAATCGCCAATGACTGGCTTGAAGTTCCCCGATGGCCGACTGGGCGCATGCGGCTCACTCGGGCTCAAGTCAGTTCACCAGGAATCTCAACGCTCCCCCTCGAGCTTTAGTTCACTCCACATCCACGTCATGTCGTAGGGCTCCTGACCGTCACCGGATGCGCGGCGGTGCTCGGAGTTCTCCAGGTACTTGAGCCACTCGATCACCTGCGCGCGGCCCTTCTTGGTCTTCACCGCCTGGCGCGGCGTCTTGCCGTCGAGAATGGGCAGCGGATCGTCCAGGGTTCGCCGGTAATGGTCGTCAAAATAGTCGCGCATGATCTGGGCGGCAATCTCGGGTGGGATTTCATCCTCTTCCGAGGCACCGGGGCCCGGTGACTTGTCCAACGTCTGCTTAATGTCTTCGTGCGTGATCAGCGGGGCACCGACCAGGGCACCCAGATGGGAGGCCAGAAGGTCCCGTCCTATTTCCGCCCGCTCCCTGGAATTGATGCTGAGCAGCAGGGTCCCGTCCCGGATCTCAATGTTGCCAAGGGACGTGCGGCCGCTGTCGTCCACGGACTGGAACGTCAGCCCTTTTTCCCGGCTCGCCGCCATCCGTTCGGAAGGGGAGCCCTGGCCGTGCCAGGTCCAACTGGCCCCCACCGGCGCGTTGCGTTCGAAGTTCTCGATGCCGTCAATGGCCGCGACCACCTTGGCCTCGTCCCCGACGATTGGGAAGCGGACCTCGGAAAATAGGATCTTGTCGCCGTCGGTGTTGCGCATCTCCGGCAGAGGAGCATCAATCTGCACGAGGGTATCCATGAGCCAAACCTGGGTGAAGAGACGGGCCCCCGAACTTTCCAGGAGCAGATCCTTGACAGCCTCGGGGGCGATCTCAGGGTTTTCACCCTGCTTTTTCGCCTCGCGGCGCAGCTTGGTTCTGAAGGCTTTCGTCGTTTCATCAAACACAGTCATGAACTTGCCGGACGCCTCATGGGACAGCAACAGCATGCCTCCCGTAAAACAGGGATTGTTGTTGACCATCACCAGCCGGGCCGCGATGCGGTCCCACCGCGCCGCGCTCTGCGAGCCCATTTTTTCCTCGACGGTCACCGGCTCCCCACCCCGGATCAGATCCCGCACCGTCATGGCCGTGCCGGGATTGAGGTCGACGACTTCGTAGAGAGAGATCACGGAATCCCGAATGGCCTCCAGATAACGCTTGGCCGGGACCTTCTCGCGCCAGCCCCGGCGTTTCAGGTAGTCATCGATGACGTTGAGTTCGCCATCATCCCCGAACCGGGCGGTAAAAAAGTCCTCCAGGATCACGCCGTACAACATATCGAGGGCGTCGCCCATTGCTTCAGCGATCTCCTCGCCCGTCACATCCAGTTTTTCCATGACGGGGTCAAGATGTTCAGCAAACACCTGCTCGCGGTAGGGCGTCCAGTCGTCCCTGGCGGACCACTTGACGAGATTGCTTATGGCCTGATCGCGGCCTGCGATGCGCATTTCCGTGTCCCACGACAAAGAGTTAACCGAATCCCCGTGTAGAATAATCGCAACGGGGATGATGACCAATGGAAGCTTTTCGCCAGAGGCATCCCCATTCTCCATCAGTCAAATTACCTTAAGGTCGGCGGCCTGAAGCCCATAGAAACCGCCGTTTCCGGCCCACCGCGCCCTTCTGCCGATCATAAGAGGGTTCAAGTTTCTGCGAAAAACCGCGAACCCTCAAAGGGTTGTGCGCAATAGGCCCTCCTCAAATCCTCTACTCTCATTTTCGCTCTGATAGCAGTCTGGTCCGCAGGATTTCGCTCTACTACTCTGAGGTTATGAGACGATTCTTGGTTTGTTCTCACGGCTTCGAATGATTACGCAGAAATGCGCTAACAGGTTGATATTACTTGATAATATGACGTACCGGGCTTCTATTGGTTTCGAACCAACGCGCGGTGACTTTCGCCCTCATGCGTCCATGGTGAGTCCATGGATTATCGGCGGGTCGCAGCGAGTTAATCAAAACCACCAGGCGAAGGAGGCCCCTGCCCCATGCCCAAGATCACCAAACGCCTTGTCGAGTCCGCCGAAGTTCGAGACAAGGATTACATCATCTTCGACAGCGAAATCCCCGACTTCGGCGCTCGCATTTTGCCCAGCGGCAAACGCTCTTATCTGGTCCAGTATCGCATCGGTCGGAAATTCCGACGCATGAGCCTCGGCCTCCACGGCATCCTCACGACTGAGAAAGCGCGCGGGGAAGCAATTAAGGTTCTCGGCCGAGTGAAGGATGGTGACGATCCGGCGGGCGCCCGTGAGAAAGCCCGGAACGAACTCACCATCGATGACCTCTGCCGGCGAGTCATCGACGAGCACGCCGCCCAGCATTGTAAACCCGGCACGGTCGTCGGCTACCGCTACTATGCCAAGGCCTACATCCGGAGCCGGATCGGTCACCTGCGCGTCGGCGAAGTCGAGCGCTCGGACATCGCCAAGTTCCATCACGACCTCCGTCACACGCCGGTCCAGGCCAATCGGTACCTCCAATTTTTGTCCAAGGCGTTCAACCTGGCTGAGGTTTGGGGACTGCGCACTGATGGCACCAATCCCTGCCGGCACATCAAGAAATACCCCGAAAAGAAACGAGAGCGCTATCTGACCAAGGATGAGCTTGCACGGCTTGGAGAGGTGCTGCGGCAATCTGAACAGGAGGGCATTGAGAGCCAATCGGCCATCAATGCACTGCGCCTTCTGATTTTCACCGGGTGCCGATTGTCCGAGATCATGACCCTCAAGTGGGACTACGTCGATTTCGAGGGCTCGGCGCTCCAACTGCCTGATTCCAAGACCGGCGCGAAGACCGTCCATATCGGCACACCAGCACTGCAGGTGCTCAGCAAGATCGAACGGATCGAAGACAACCCCTGGGTCATCAC
>JAYQGD010000386.1:0-3321 GCA_038140415.1 Rhodospirillaceae bacterium | reverse complement strand
GAGATGCGACAGGAGGTCGCGATCCAATGACCGTCGAAGCGTTCAGTTCGACAGCGACGATCGTGGGTGCCATCACAGGCGGTGTAGAAGCCGTCGACCGGGCCCTATTGCTGAGTCGCGGCACGGCCCAGTCCAGTGTGGCCAAAAGCCTGCAGGAGCAGTTCGGCTCCCGCATTGATGCCGCGTTGGCAAACCTCAACGACGGCGTCTCCAACGCCAAAACCCAGGCCTTGGCCCGCGAGCAGGCGGTGCTGATCGGCCGCAAATCCCGGATCACCGAGGCGGTGGAGGTCATCAGTCAGGCGCTCAGCCAGTTCGACTTCCTGAAAAACCACATCACCTATCTGGAAGAGCAAATTACCAGCCTGGAGAACGGCGACATCACGGCGTCCGAACTGGCCACCGACTGGGACAACAAGCTCCGCAAGATCAATCAGTTGTCGGATGCCGGCGACGAGCAGTATTTCGACGGCGGGCTCTATTATCAAAAGAACCTGATCGGCTCTTTGTCGCGGGAGACCTTCCTGACCCAGAACCTTTATGCCCCGTTTAACTCGGAGGGGGACCTCTATCAGATTGCCGGCGTCTATCTGGGCACTGACTACCACCTGACCGAGACCAGCCCCGGCTCCGAGGTTTGGTATTCGGATGTGGGCTTTTTGGGCTCGGAAGACGCCACCGGCACGCTGACCGAATATACCAGCTTCCCGAACACGCCCACCGGCAACACGGAAGACGTCACCACCATCAACTTCACCGGCTTCACCGACAATGCCGGCAGCGACGATGTGGTGACCTTCAATATGACGGACGCCACCCCGGTCACCGCCACGGTCAACCGGGGCGGGCTCGGCATTCTGGATGCCTGGCTTTATGACGACTTTTCCACCGCCGTCGACGCCAACGCCATCGAGCGCGCCAAGGCGGACCTCAACGCGGCGGAAGGTAAGATTCTGACGGCGCAGGCGGAGTTCCGGGCGGACCTCCAGGCGCTGCAGTCCCGCTCCAGCATCTTCGACAGTCTGATCGACGGGATCGAAAAAGAAATCCAGGCCAACATCCAGGATGTCCGGGACGATCAGGAGGCCGATCTGCTGGCCCTCCAGCTTGAGTTCGAAGTGGCGAAGTTCGGCCTGTCACTGTTGGCGGCCCGAGGCAGCACCTTGGTCTTTAGTTTGATCATCGCCCAGGATGCGGGCACCGGCGACGTGCCGGCCAGCACCAAGCGATCCGGCGAAGCGGTGCTGGGCGCCACCCTTAACGTCAGGGCTTAAATTTTATCGGATATGCGCGAGGGCGTGCTTGGCGACCTTCTTCATCACCGTCGGCAGGGCATGATCGCCGAGCTGGTCGATGGGCGCCCACACCCCTTCCGGGGCCATGTCGTCGCCCGCCTCTCCGGCAAACACGGTGAGCTCCAGATGAAAATGGGTGAACGTATGGCGCACCCGGCCTTCCAATAATTTCCAGTCGGCCCGGACGGGTGCGGCGGTCTCGATATCGTCCGAGGTCCAAGCCCCTTCCCGCCAGTCACCCGTCGGAAATTCCATCATGCCGCCGAGCAACCCCTGCTCGGGGCGGCGGCGCAGCAGAACGCGGCCCTGCCGGTCGACCAGCCAGAAGATAATCCCGGACCGGGTCGGCCGCTCCGCCTTTTTCTCCCGGACAGGATAGTCGGCGGCGTCGCCACGGGCGGCACCTTTGCAAATCTCCCGCCAAGGACAGAGCGCGCACATGGGATTGCGGGGCGTGCAGATGGTCGCTCCCAGATCCATCACGGCTTGGGCAAAATCCCCATATCTCGCGGGCGGCAGCATCCCTTGGGCCAGTTCGGTGAGCTCCGGCTTGGCCTTGGGCATGGGCGTCTTCACCCGATGCAACCTAGCCATCACCCGCTCAATATTGCCGTCCACCGGCATGGCCGCCCGGTCGAAGGCGATGGCGGCAATCGCCGCCGCCGTGTAGGGACCGATCCCCGGCAACGCCAGCAACCCCTCTTCCGTATCGGGAAACACGCCGCCCAACTCTCCCGCCACGACGCGGGCGCATTTATGCAGATTGCGAGCGCGGGCGTAGTAACCCAACCCCTGCCAGGCATGCAGCACCTCGTCCAGCTCGGCTCGCGCCAGATTGAGCACCGTCGGCCAGCGGGCCAGGAAATCCTCGAAATAGCCTTTGACCGTGGCCACCGTGGTCTGCTGCAGCATGATCTCCGACAGCCAGACATGATACGGGTCGGGGACCACGCCGTCCCGCGCCCGCCACGGCAGATGCCGGGCATGACGGTCATACCAATCAAGAAGGCGCGCCGCCGGATGGTCTGACATTTTAGCCATGGGAAAAGACTAGCACGGACGGCGGGGCATGCTAAATTGCCTCTCAACAAAGGATTGAGACCATGACCACGCAAAACATCATCGAACAGAAAATTTTGGAGGCGCTCACGCCCAGCTATCTGGACGTGATCAACGAGAGCCATATGCACAATGTGCCGCCGGGCTCCGAATCCCATTTCAAGGTGGTGGTGGTGTCAGAGGCGTTTGACGGTCAGCGGCTGGTCCAGCGCCATCAGCAGATCAACGCGCTGCTGGCCGACGAGCTGGCGAACGGCGTGCACGCGCTCACCATGCAGACCCTGACCGCAGAGGAATGGGTGAAAAAGAACGGCGTGGTGCCGGAATCCCCCAACAGCCACGGCGGCTCGAAGGCGGACCGCTAAACCCTAGCCAAGGACCGTGTCCCGGCTTTCGTTGTCCATCATGATGGTGTCGTTCTTTTGGGAGAGCGCGAAGGTTACCGACGGGTCCTTGGCCTGCTCGGGCGTAAGATCGTTGACCGAGGCGAAGAGGTTTTCCATACCGCCGGGCGCGAACACCATCATCATTTTCATCACGCCTTCGGAGCCGATCTGGTGGGGCACGCCGGCCGGCACGTGGATCGATGACCCGGCGTCGGCCTCGAATGCCACGCCGTCAATGATCAGCTCCGCCTTGCCCTCGATAATATAGAACGTCTGGGACCGCGTATCGTGGCGGTGCATGCGGGACAGGAAACCCGGCTGGCACACTTCTTCCAGCAACTCGAACGCGCCATTGGTCTCCTCGGCGGTCACCTTGAAATACACCTCGTTGGCGCCGGCCTGATAAAAGTTGCCCTGCTGCGGGCCGGAATGGCGGTATTTGCGGCTTACCTGATCCATGACATGTCTCCCTCGGAAAATCTCTACGCCACTGTACCCCCGGTGAACGCCGGTGACAAAGCCGCATGCCTGCCGTAGCATCGCGTATGACCATCAGACGCCGCCAGTTCCGCGCCATCGGC
>JAYQGD010000385.1:0-3357 GCA_038140415.1 Rhodospirillaceae bacterium | reverse complement strand
CTTCATTTTGGGCATTGCTGTTTCCTCTTATTACCGGCCGCTGGTCCCGAAAGACCGGCGGGCGTTTTCAATTAAAGCGGCTGGGCTGCCCCGGGATTTATCGCCGTTTCGGCGCTATCCCTGCCGGACCGCTTGCGAAGCGCCGGGTTATAGGGGGTTTATGAGATTTTGGCAAGTGTATGTCAGCCACTTCCCCTTCCACTACGTCATGCCCGAGTTGGAACCAGCGCTAGCTGGGACCAAGTCTCGGGTAACCATGGATTTAGGCCTAGTGGACCCCCGAGAATTGGCCATCGCCAACTCGGGGGCGACGCGATAAGGGGTGCGGAGAGGATGAGAGAGATCCACGGGTCGCCGCTGCGCGGGCCCGTGGATGACGGTGTAAAGTTGGAGAGGGTTACGCGGATCATGCCCGGATCAAGTCCGGGCACAGGCTTTGGCGCGGTCCGCGCATGACGACCTTTGTTACCGCGGTGTGAACACCATGGTCATCTGGCGGCCTTCCATCTTGGGGAATTGTTCCACCTTGGCGATTTCGTCCAGGTCTTCCTGCACCCGGTCGAGGATTTTCGCCCCCAGTTCCTGGTGGGCCATTTCCCGGCCGCGGAAACGCAGGGTCACCTTGACCTTATCGCCCTCGCCGATGAACTTGTTCATGGCGCGCATCTTGACCTGATAGTCATGTTCCTCGATGCCGGGGCGAATTTTGATTTCCTTGACCACGATGACGCTCTGCTTCTTGCGCGCCTCGCTCTTCTTTTTCTGCGCCTCGTACTTGTACTTGCCGTAGTCCATGATCTTGGCGACCGGCGGACTGGCATTGGGCGAAATCTCGACAAGGTCGAGGCCCGCATCAATAGCGCGTTGAATAGCGTCGGGGGTGGAAACGACGCCGACATTATCGCCATCTGCGTCGATCAGGCGTACGTCGGCTGAGAGGATGTCCTCGTTAACGGCGGGCCCGTCTTTTTCGGGCCGCGAGTTCACTTGTGGGCGTGCGATGTTACGTTTCTCCTTCTAACGGACCCTTCCTCGAAAGGGACCGGGGATTTTCAAATCGCGCCAAAGTGTCTTCCCATTCGAAGATGAAGGTCTTCCTCCTAAATTTATTCGAACGCGGCGGGGCCTTAGTCACCCGGCATCGCCGCTTCCGCAGATAGTGTAGCAACTGCTTGGTCCAGCGCAACAATTTCTTGCGATTTGCCGCCCAGCCGCCGCATGGCCACCGTACCATCGGCGGCTTCCCGCGCGCCGACCACCAGGATCACCGGCACCTTGCCGACACTGTGTTCCCGGACCTTGTAGTTGATCTTTTCGTTGCGGAGATCGGTCTCCACCCGCATGCCGGCTTCCCGGCAGGCGGCCGCCACTTCCGCCGCATAATCATTGGCCTCGTCGGTGATGGTGGCGACCACCACCTGCACCGGCGCGAGCCACAGCGGGAAGCGCCCGGCAAAGTTCTCGATCAAAATGCCGATAAACCGCTCGAACGAGCCCAAGATGGCCCGGTGCAGCATCACCGGCCGGTGCTTGGCCCCGTCTTCGGCGACGTACGTGGCGTCGAGCCGTTCGGGCAGCACGAAATCCACCTGAAGCGTGCCGCACTGCCAGTCCCGGCCGATGGCGTCGCGGAGCACGAATTCCAGCTTGGGCCCGTAGAACGCGCCTTCGCCGGGGTTCATGATCACCTCCACATCCGCCGCTTCGGTGGCATCGCGGAGCGCTTTCTCCGCCTTGTCCCAGACCTCATCGGAGCCGGCGCGCACCTCGGGCCGGTCGGCAAACTTGATGACGAATTCCTCGAAGCCGAAATCGTCGTAGATGGACGACAGCAACTGAATAAACGTCGCCGTCTCGGATTCAATCTGGTCCTCGGTGCAGAAAATATGCGCATCGTCCTGGGTAAAGGCCCGGACCC
This sequence comes from Rhodospirillaceae bacterium, assembly GCA_038140415.1. Lineage (GTDB taxonomy): Bacteria > Pseudomonadota > Alphaproteobacteria > Rhodospirillales > UBA2165 > JAYPHU01. The sequence goes on along the minus strand of JAYQGD010000385.1, from coordinate 1,439 downwards.
GCATCAGACCGTGCAACGCGCCCGACGGCTCATACCGGTGGCAGGAGCCGAACTCCGCCATGCGGAGCGGCAGGTTGCGGTAGGACTTGATGCCCTGATTGAAGATTTGCACATGGCAGGGGCAGTTCATGGGCTTCAACGCCAAGTGCCGGGTCATGGCATGGTGATGAGAATCCGCCTCGGCGCTTTCCTCCAGACCCACCTGTCCCTCGGTCTCGGACTCTTCCACTTCGGCGACGAACATATGCTCCCGGAATTTTTCCCAGTGCCCGGATTTTTCCCACAGCGTCCGGTCCACCAGTTGCGGCGTGTGCACTTCTTCGTAGCCGGCGGCGTCCAGGCGCTTTCGCATATAGGCTTGGATTTGCGTGTACAACGTCCAGCCTTTCGGGTGCCAGAAGGCGGAGCCCTGGGCCTCTTCCTGCAGATGGAACAGTTCCATCTCCTTGCCCAGGCGGCGGTGATCCCGTTTCTCCGCCTCTTCCAGCATGTGCAGATATTGATCGAGCTGCTTCTTATCGACCCAGGCAGTGCCGTACATGCGCTGCAGCATTTCGTTGTCGGAATTGCCCCGCCAATAGGCGCCTGCCAGTTTCATCAGCTTGAACGCCTTGGGCAGCTTGCCCGTGGACGGCAGGTGCGGCCCGCGGCAGAGATCAATCCAGTCGCCCTGCTTATAGAGGGAAATCTCCTCGCTCTCCGGCAGGTCGGAAATGATCTCGGCCTTGTAAACCTCGCCGATGGATTTGAAGAAATCGATGGCCTTGTTGCGGTCCCACACCTCACGGGTGATCGGCAGGTTCCGGTCGACGATGTCCGCCATGCGCTTTTCGATGGCGTCGAAATCCTCGGTGGAAAACGGTTCTTCCCGGGAGAAGTCGTAATAGAAGCCGTTTTCGATGGACGGGCCGATGGTGATCTGGGTGCCGGGGAACAATTCCTGCACGGCCTGCGCCAGGGCGTGAGCCGCATCGTGGCGGATCAGTTCCAGCGCATCCTCGTCCTTGGCGGTGACCACGGAGAATTCACTGTCGGCGGCGATCAGCGTGGATAGGTCCTTCATCTCGCCGTTCAGCCGGATCGCCATGGCGGCTTTCGCCAGGCCGGGACCGATATCGGTGGCCACATCCATGCCGGTCAGGGGCGCGTCATATTCCCGCACCGTCCCGTCGGGGAGCGTCAGTTTCACCGGTCCGCCTGCGTTTTCCTGTTCATCCATTGCCTTGTCCTACCGTCTATCGCCGCGGAAGCGGCCCTAAAAATCAAAAAACCCTCCCGGCCGGGGGCGGGGAGGGTCTCCGTTAACGCCACGCGCCAGACGTCACGGCCCCTCCCGGGTCGTGGTGGTGGTCGCGGTGGTCGTTACACAGTTGTTCCTCATGGGCCTTATATCGGCAAAAGCCGGATCGCTGTCAAGAAGAAGGAAGCGCCGCCACAAC
>JAYQGD010000384.1:0-3358 GCA_038140415.1 Rhodospirillaceae bacterium | reverse complement strand
ATAAAAGAAGACTTGGAGGAACCGAATGGCTGCCCCGTTTATCGCGGCGTGTGTGCAAATCAATGCCGCCCGCGACATTGAGGAAAACATCCCCACCCTGGAACGGCTGATCGACGAAGCCCATGCCAAGGGTGCTCAATTCATCACCACGCCCGAATGCTCCGGCGCGATGGAGCCTGATTCCGATCGCATGATGCGCAACACGCCGACAGAGCCCGATCATCCGACCCTGGCCGCGATGATCGCCAAGGCGGTGGAGACCGGGGCATGGTTGTTGATCGGCTCTTTAGCCATCAAGCGGGATGACGGCAAGATCGCCAACCGCTCCTATGTCATCTCACCGACCGGCGAAATCGCCGCGACCTACGACAAAATTCACATGTTCGATGTGGAGCTGGGCGACGGACAGTATTACCGGGAATCCGAGAGCTATGAGCCCGGCACGCTGGGCGTGACCGCCGAGCTGCCCTGGGGGCGGGTCGGCCTGTCGATCTGCTATGACGTGCGCTTCGCGTACCTCTATCGGGCGCTGGCGCAGAACGGCGCGGAATTCATCACGGTGCCCGCCGCCTTCACCAAAGTTTCGGGCGAGGACCATTGGCATGTCCTGCAGCGGGCCCGCGCAATTGAGACGGGATCCTACGTCATTGCCGCGGCACAGTGCGGCACCCACGCTGAAGACCGTCAGACTTTCGGCCATTCCTTAATTGTTGATCCCTGGGGTCAGGTCCTGGCCGACGCCGGCGACGAGGTGGGCGTGATTACCGCCGAGATTGATCCGGCCAAGGTTATCGAGGCGCGCGGCAAAATTCCGGCGCTCACCCATGACCGGCCATTTGCCCTGGCCGATCAGACCATCGAGGAAAGCGACAAGGTCGCGGTATTAAGACCTTAAGGGGCCGGCTTCCGGCAGCAGATTTTCTGGACCATGGCGGGGGCCGGGTCGTCCACCTGCCCTTCTTCGAAGGCGATTTCTTCCAGCGCTGGGACGAACACGTCCCTGAGTTCACCCGGCTGCAGTAGGAAATCCGGATTGCGCGGCCGGCCGAAAGCCTCGTTGCCGATCATAAAGGTTTGATAGATAAGAACGCCGCCCGGCGCCAACGCCTCCTTAAGCACAGGAAACAACGGCCGGTAAAGGTAATTCACCACGACAATGCAGGCGAAGGTCCGCCCCGCCAGCGGCCAGGGGGAGCCGTCCTCCAAATCCGCTTCGATCCTTTCGACACTGTCATCGGAATTCAGCCGGCTCAGGTCTTTATCAAGTGCGCTCACCGGATGTCCCCGATCCTGGAATATGCGCACGTGCCGTCCCGACCCGCAGGCGACATCCAGAACCGCGCCGCCCGGCGGGACCAAATGCGCGTGATTGACAACCCACGGGGCCGCTTCTAAATGATCGCGCGAGGCCTTCGGTTGTTTGACCTGTCTCTCGGGAGCTTCCATACTTCGTAAATTATTAACGCATCGGCGTTCAGATTAGACGTTTGGGGAATAAAAATCTTCTTGTCCGTCACGGACACTAGTAAACGCTCACGAGTTTCGCCATATGATTCTTTATGAACTGAAATGCTCGAACGAGCATCATTTTGAAGCTTGGTTCAAAGACAGCGCCGCCTATGACAAACAGGTGAAGCGCGGCGAAATCGAATGCCCGGTGTGTTCCGAAACCCAAGTCTCCAAAGCCATCATGGCGCCCAATGTCAGCACCTCCCGCCGACGGGAGGGCAGCGAGTCCCGCGCCGAGGAAGTCGCGACGGAAATCCTGCAGGCCGTCGGCAAACTACAGAAATACGTCGAGAATAATTGCGAGGATGTAGGCGACAGGTTTGCCGAAGAGGCCCGCGCCATTCACAATGGCGAGGCCGAAGCCAGGGGCATCTATGGCGAGGCGACCCGGGAAGAAGCCGAAGAGTTAATCGAAGAAGAGATTCCGGTCCTGCCGTTGCCGAAACGGCCGCGCAAGCACTCTTAATCCAGCTTTTTCTGCTAACTTTTTTCCGCAAAAATCAAATAGTTAACGTCGATATCGTCGGTCAGCCGCCAATCGTCGAACAGCGGGTTGTAGCTGACGCCTTTAATCTCCCTGACGGTAAAGCCGGTCGCCCGCAGATGCGCGGCGAACTCCGACGGCTTCACGAACATCCGCCAATCGTGGGTCCCACGCGGCACCCAACGCAAAACATATTCCGCGCCGATCTTGGCGAGGGCCAGGGACTTCATCGTCCGGTTCAAGGTCGCACCGAACATGATGCCGCCGTCCCGCACCAACGCACCCGTGGCCGTCATGAACGCCTCCCGGTCGGCCACATGTTCGATCACTTCCATGTTTAGGACGACATCGTACGTACCCCCGGCCGCCGCTTCGTCTTCCGGCAGTTGCACCCGGTAGTCGATGTCCAGTCCCATCTTGGCGGCGTGCAGGCGGGCGACCACGATGCTGCGTTCCGCCGCGTCCAGGCCGGTCACCGTTGCGCCCAGCCGGGTCAACGGCTCGCATAGCAACCCACCGCCGCAGCCGATATCGCAGATGGTCAACCCGGCCAGGGGTTGAGGCCCGTTCGGGTCGCGGTCGAATTGTGCGCATAAATGATCCCGGATAAAGGTCAGACGGACCGGATTCAGCTTATGCAGCGGGGCAAAATCACCGGCGGAATCCCACCACTGATCCGCCAGCGCCGCGAACTGGGATACCTCGGCGGCCGATGCCGTTGTGCCTGAAAAAGAGTCTGTCATATCAAACGCTTATATCACCATGGTTTCGGCAAAAGTAGACCGAAATCGCGCCTCATCCCTTGCTTTTTCGGGATCATAAGGAGTATGTATACGCCCGCCCGCCCCCCGGCAACCGAGACGCCGGTGTGGGCGCCGTTTTTTTAGGGGCCGGTTCCGGGAACGAAACGGCGGCGCAAGCGGATAAATGTGATGGCTTTGATCGTACAAAAATTCGGCGGAACGTCGGTTGCGGATGTGGACCGCATCAAGAACGCCGCGCTGCGCGTGAAGGCGGAGCACGACGCCGGCCATCAATTGGTTGTCGTGGTCTCCGCCATGGCCGGGGTGACCAACCAGCTTGTCGATCTGGTCGATAGTATGGGCGACGTCTATGACGCGCGGGAGTACGATGTGGTTGTGTCCAGCGGCGAACAGTCCAACGCCGGATTGATGGCCCTGGCGCTTCAGAATTTAGGCATTCAGGCGCGTTCCTGGCTGGGCTGGCAGGTGCCGATCCATACGGACGGGATTCACGGTAAGGCCCGCATCACGGACATCGAAACGGATGAGCTGCTGAGCCGGCTGTCCGAGGGCGAAGTAGCCGTGGTGCCCGGCTTTCAGGGGCTCGGCCCCCGCAACCGGG
>JAYQGD010000383.1:0-3376 GCA_038140415.1 Rhodospirillaceae bacterium | reverse complement strand
AGCCAAACCAACCTGTTGGCATTGAACGCCACAATTGAGGCGGCTCGGGCCGGCGACGCTGGTAAGGGCTTCGCGGTTGTGGCCTCCGAAGTGAAGAATTTGGCCAACCAGACGGCCAAGGCCACCGAGGAAATCGCCGCTCAGATCTCAGGCATCCAGAGCGCCACTCAATCAGCGGTCGGATCCATTGACGGCATCACCAAGACCATCAACGAGATCAACGAAATCGCCACCGCGATTGCGGGAGCGGTCGAAGAACAGAGCGCGGCAACCGGCGAGGTCTCCGCCAATATCGACGGTGTCAACAAGGCCGCCGGTGAGACAGGCCAAGCCGCGAGCGAGGTCCTCGCCGCCGCCAGCGAACTCTCCCAACAGTCGGAGAGCCTGGGCAGCGAAGTCGACAAGTTCTTCGTCGAAATTCTCAAAATGGGATAAGACCTACAAACGCCTACAAGAGAGCGGCCCTTCGGGGCCGCTTTTTTTGTCTGATGGGCGTTCGCCCACGTTGAAAATTCCCTCTCCTAGTCCCTTCTCTTTCCCGAATCCCCAGTCTATGATCCACGCAGGTGATAAAAAATAAAATGAAGAATAAAGAAAATGAAACAGAAGAACTCAAAATCGGGGAAGCTGCGTCGCGGTAAATTCGGCTTTGTCCAAAAGCGGAAACGCAAGTCATATGGGGCTCTTGATCTCGGCACCAACAATTGCCGTCTATTGATCGCCCGGCCCACCGGATCGGGTTTCCGGGTGGTTGCCTCCTATTCTAAAATTGTCCGTCTGGGCGAAGGACTGTCGGCCAACGGCTGCCTGGGCGACGACGCCATGGACCGGACCATCGAGGCGCTTTCCGTCTGCGCGGAACGGCTCCACGAGTTCGATGTCGCCGCCACCAGGAGCATTGCGACGGAAGCCTGTCGGCAGGCCGGAAACTGCGACGAGTTTTTTGGCCGGGTTCGAGAAAAGACCGGCCTCGACTTTGAAGCAATCCCTTACGAGGAAGAAGCCCGCCTAGCGCTCATCGGCTGCCGTAATTTGCTCGATGGAGACGCCCCTCACGCGCTGGTTTTCGACATCGGCGGCGGCAGCACCGAACTCATCTGGTCGAAACGCAATGAGTCCGGCGCGTTTGAAATTGTTGATGTAATTTCCCTTCCCTTCGGGGTGGTCACCTTGGCGGAAAAGTGCGGCACCGATATTGTCGACACGGAAACCTATGAGGATATGGTTGCCGAGGTATCGTCCTGGCTTCCGTCATTCTGCGAAAAACACCAGATTGGCGAGCGGGTTGGCAAAGGCCAGGTTCAGATGTTGGGCACCTCCGGCACGGTCACTACCCTGAGCGCCGTTCATCTGAAACTGCCTTATTACTCGCGCTCCAAGATCGACGGGCTCGCCATCGACTTTGACTCGCTCACAGAAGCCTCCAAGCTTCTCACTGATCTTGATTACGAAAACCGCGCGGCGGTGCCTTGCATCGGCCGCGAGCGGGCGGAGCTGGTCATCCCTGGCTGTGCGATCCTGGATGCTATCTGCCGCTCCTGGCCGGTAGGACAGTTGAAGGTTGCCGACCGGGGACTGCGGGAAGGCATGTTGATGGAACTCATGCAGGCCGACGGGATCCCGATTTCCGGCAACCCCGCCGCCGTTGACCGGAATCCGCCGGCGCGTCCGGAACATGTGGCGAGCTGATCTCGGACCCTTGACCAAGAAACCAAAGAAAAAACGCGGTTCCGCCGGCAGAAACATGCACACGCGGGTGAAGACCGCCAAGGGCCGCAAGATGTCGTCCACCCGATGGCTGCAACGCCAGCTCAACGACCCCTATGTAGCCGCCGCGCAGGCGGCCGGCTACCGCTCCCGCGCCGCCTTCAAGCTGACCGAGCTCAACGAGAAATACGGCTTCCTTAAGAAAAATATGCGCGTGGTCGATCTGGGCGCCGCGCCCGGCGGCTGGACCCAGGTCATCGTTGCCGAAACAGGGGCCGAAACGCCCGGCAGCACCGCGCAAGTCGTCGCCCTCGATTTATTGGAAATGGACCCGGTGCCCGGGGCGGTAATTCTGACCATGGATTTCATGGACGACGATGCGCCGGCGCGCCTGAAAGCCGCCATGAACGGTCCCGCCGATGCGGTGCTCAGCGATATGGCCCCAGCGCTTACCGGACATTCGAACACCGATCATCTACGCATCATGGCCGCCGTGGAAGCGGCCTACTTGTTCGCCAAGGAAACATTGACGCCCGGAGGCTGCTTTATTGCCAAGGTCTTTCAAGGCGGCACCGAAGGGGCTTTACTGGCCGACATGAAAAAAGATTTTCAAACCGTGCGACATGCCAAGCCGCCAGCCAGCCGGGCGGTATCGTCTGAGGTCTATGTGGTCGCCACCGGCTTTCGCTGCAACGACACGGAGGATTAGCATGCCCGACCTCACGACATCTTCCGCCGGCGATCAACTAATTCTTGATCTCGAAGCGATGATCCCCAGGCTCCGGGAACGGGGCAGGGCGGCCGAAGAAGCTGGACGCATCCCGGAAGAGACCATCCAGGAACTCAAAGACATCGGCGTGTTTCGCGCGTTTGTTCCAGCCGCCTACGGCGGAATGGAGGTTCCCCTGCCATACGTGCCAAAGATATTCAGCACCCTGGGCCGGGGCTGCACCGCCACCGCATGGACCATGGGTTTCCTGATCTATCACAATTACCAGTTCGCCCATTACCCCAAGAAGGCCCAGAACGAAACCTTCGGCGCTAAGGGCTACACTATGGCGGCGGGTCAGGTGGTGCCGGCCGGCGAGGCAAAACGGGTGGACGGCGGGTTCATCCTGAACGGGCGATGGGGCTATGCCTCGGGGATTCTCCACTGCGACTATATGGCGATCCCGGCGCCCGTGGTGAATGAACCAGGCTCCGACGGCAAGCCCAACATCTATCGGTTTTTTGTGGCCCAGGAAAAATTCGATATCCTGGACACCTGGCACGTGGCAGCGATGCGGGCGTCCGGCAGCCATGACGTCACACTGAAAGATGTATTCGTGCCCGAACATCAAGGGCTGGCGGTGAGGGATCTGCGCGAAGGCACCTCGCCGGGGCTTGAGGTCAACAAAGGCCCGCTCTACCGGGTGCCAGTACTGACCTTCATGGTGTTCGGCACGGTGGGTCCGATGATCGGTGCGGCACAGGCGATGCTGGAGATCGTAACCGACATTCTGAAAACAAAGGTCGGCGCCTATTCCGGGGAGCGGCAGCAGGATTTGCAAAGCCAGCGGGTGCGTCTGGCGCGGATCAAAATGGAATTGGAGGCAACGCTTGGGTTGTTCGACGCGACCGTTGCGAAAACATGGGCCACCGTGTCCGGCGGCGGCAGCCTGACCCGGGA
>JAYQGD010000382.1:0-3376 GCA_038140415.1 Rhodospirillaceae bacterium | reverse complement strand
CTCGCAGACATGCCGGTGGTGGAAGTCGGCGCGCGGCGCGCGCGACTCACCGGACTGAGCAAGATTTATCCTTACGCCGCCATTACCCGGGGGCTGGAAGGCAAAGACCTGACCGAAATGGGGCTTTTGGCCCAGGCGGGCGCGCTGGGGTTCACCGATGGTGAACGGGCCATCGCCAACGCCCAGGTGATGCGCCGGGCGCTGACCTATGCCAGCACCTTCGGCTTGCTGATCATCCAGCACCCGGAAGAGCCGAGCCTGGCCGGCGGCGGCATGAATGCAGGCGAGATCGCCACGCGGCTGGGTCTGCCGGGCATTCCCCCGGCGGCGGAAACCATCATGGTGGAGCGGGATATCCGGCTGGTGGAAATGACCGGCGGGCGGCTGCACTTTGCCCATGTCTCCACATCCGAAGCCATTGAGGCGATCCGCAAGGCCAAGGCGCGGGGGTTGAACATCACCTGCGACACGGCGCCCCCCTATTTCGCGCTGAACGAGACGTCGGTCGGCGAGTACCGGACCTTCGCCAAACTCTCGCCGCCGCTCCGCAGCGAACAAGACCGGCTGGCGGTGATCGAAGCGATCAAGGACGGCACCATCGACGCTATCGTCAGCGATCACTCCCCTCATGACGAGGACAGCAAACGCCTACCCTTCATGCAGGCGGCCTTCGGCGGCGTCGGGCTGCAGACCCTGCTGCCGGTGACTTTGGAGCTCTACCACAATGAGCATTTATCCCTACTGGACGCGCTGAGCCTGGTGACCTGCCGCCCAGCGGACCTGCTGGGACTAAAAGCGGGCCGGCTGGCCAAGGGCGAACCGGCGGACTTTACCGTCTTTGATCCGGAACGGGGCTGGAAAGTGGACGCCGACGAGCTCGTCAGCAAGGCCAAGAACACACCGTTCGACGGCCGGCCGGTCCAGGGCGTGGTCCTGCGCACGGTCATCGACGGCCGCACCGTTTACCGGCTGGACGCCTAGCAGCAGACCCATGCCGGATTCATTCACGCAAATCGATCTGATCGCCGCGATCCTGTCCTATCTGCTGGGCTCCATTCCGTTTGGTCTGGTCCTGACCAAGCTGACCGGCGCCGGCGATCTGCGCCAGATCGGCTCGGGCAATATCGGCGCAACCAATGTCTTGCGCACCGGGCGCAAGGGATTGGCCGCGGCAACGCTTATTTTGGACGGCGGCAAGGGTGCGGTCGCCGTTCTCATCGCTCAGCACACCCAAAGTTTCGAGGTGGCGCTGATCGCCGGGCTGTTCGCGGTCTTGGGACATAATTTCCCGGTCTGGCTGAAGTTCAAGGGCGGCAAGGGCGTGGCGACCAGTCTCGGCGTGTTGCTCGCCATATCCTGGCCCACGGGTCTGTTTGCCTGCGCCACTTGGCTGCTGGTGGCCTGGCTGTTCCGCTATTCTTCCCTCGCCGCCTTGGTCGGTCTCGCCGTCGCGCCGATCTACGCCTGGTGGCTGGTCGGACCGCAGGAAGCCTGGCTGGCGCTGATCCTGGCAGTTCTCATTTTCATCCGCCATCACGCCAATATCCGCCGCTTGATCAACGGCGAAGAAAGCCGCATCGGCGAAAAAAAATAAGCTCAAACCGCTCTCATCCGGAAAAATCGCCTCTGGCCCCTACATAGGTAGTGTGAACACCACCTGTAGGGAGACCGGTATGCCCTTACCGCGCCCATATAATGACTGACGCCAAGCGGGATCTCGGCGCCTCGGAAAAGCTGGATTGGCTGCGCCTGCTGCGAAGCGAGAACGTCGGTCCGGTCACCTTCTATAAGCTGCTGGAACGGTTCGGCACGGCGGCGGCGGCCCTGGATGCCGTGCCGGAACTGGCCAAAAGAGGCGGCGCACGATCCATTAAGGTCGCGTCCCGCACGGCGGCCGAGAAAGAAGTCTAGGAGATCAACCAGGCGCACGCCCATTTGATTGCCAGAACCGAACCCGCCTATCCGCCGCTCTTCTCATGCCTGGAGGATGCGCCGCCGTTGGTCATCGTCATGGGCCACACGCACTTATTAAAGAAGAAGACGGTCTACATTGTTGGCACGCGCAATGCCTCGATCACCGGCGTCCGGCTCGCTCAATCCTTCGCGGCGGCATTCGGCGAGGCCGGATTTCTGGTCGCCCCCGGTCTGGCGCGGGGCATTGATACCGCCGCCCATCAGGGCGCCTTGGCCACAGGGACGGTCGCCGTCGTCGCCGGCGGTGCGGACATTATCTATCCGAAGGAGAATGACGAACTCTACGCCCGGATCATTGATCAAGGCGCGGTGCTGTCGGAAATGCCGTTGGGCACGGTCCCTCAGGCGCGTCATTTTCCCCGCCGCAACCGGCTGATCTCGGGCTGCGCCCGGGGCACCGTGGTCATCGAGGCGACCCAAAGATCAGGCTCTTTGATCACCGCGCGCTTCGCCGCGGAACAAAACCGGGAGGTCTTCGCCCTGCCGGGATCGCCGCTCGACCCGCGGGCGAAGGGCACAAACGATCTGATCCGGCAAGGCGCGCATCTCGTCGATTCCGCCGAAGAAATTATTCAGCACTTGAATGACGCCTATCGCTCCCGGCTGAGGGAACCGGAACCCTTTGTTATTAAACAACTAATCAGCACGGAACTCTCCGACGACGAGGTCCGGGACGCCCGCGAGGCGCTGATAAAATTTTTAAATACGACGCCCGTTACTGTTGACGAAATCATTCGTCGGTGCCAAATGTCCCCTGCTGCGGTATCGACGGTGCTCTTGGAACTGGAATTGGCAGGCAGGTTGGAGCGTCATCCCGGCGGCAAAGTTTCTTTGATTGGCGAAGTTTAGAAGCAAAAAGAAAAGTCATGACCGACGTTGTCGTCGTCGAATCGCCGGCTAAGGCGAAAACCATTAATAAGTATTTGGGCAGCCAATACACGGTCCTGGCCAGCTATGGTCATATCCGCGACTTGCCGTCCAAGAACGGTTCCGTGCGCCCGGAGGATGACTTCGAGATGGAGTGGGAGGTCGACTCCCGCTCGCAAAAGCACATCAAGGACATCGCCGAGGCGGTTAAGAAAGCCGATCACCTCTATCTCGCGACCGACCCCGACCGGGAAGGCGAGGCGATCTCCTGGCATGTCCAACAGGTTCTCCAAGAGAAGAAGCTTCTCGACAATGTGGACGTCAAACGGGTGGTCTTTAACGAGATCACCAAGAACGCCATTCTGGACGCCTTCGATCACCCCCGTGATGTGGACAATGAACTGGTCGACGCCTATATGGCGCGCCGCGCTCTCGACTATCTGGTGGGCTTCACCCTGTCACCGGTTCTCTGGCGCAAACTGCCGGGCAGCAAATCCGCTGGCCGGGTGCAGTCGGTGGCGCTGCGGCTCATCTG
>JAYQGD010000381.1:0-3377 GCA_038140415.1 Rhodospirillaceae bacterium | reverse complement strand
GGGCGGTGTCGACGAGGACGTCTATCCGGATATCGAGGATTTCTACGAGGACCTGACGCAGGTTTACCGCGACGAAATCCAGGCGCTCTATGACGCCGGCTGCCGCTATCTGCAAATCGACGAGACCAACCTGCCGTTCCTGTGCGATCCGAAAATCCGCGCTCAGGCGGAAAGCATCGGCGAGGACCCGGACCAGCTCCTGCCCCGCTATGCCCAACTGATCAACCAATGCGTCCGCGACGTGCCCGATGACATGGCCGTCTGCATCCACATGTGCAGGGGCAATCACGAAAGCTCCTGGGTGGCCGACGGCGGCTATGACCCGGTGGCGGAAGTGGCCTTCGGCGACATCAATGTGGACGGGTTCTTCTTGGAATATGACAGCCCCCGGGCCGGCGGCTTCGCGCCCTTGCGCTATCTCACCGGCAACAAGGTGGCGGTCTTGGGCCTGATGACCACCAAGAAGCCGGACCTGGAATCCAAAGAAGATGTGATCAGCCGGATCAACGAAGCGGCCGGTGTCGTGCCCCTGGACCGCCTGGCCCTCAGCCCCCAATGCGGCTTCGCCAGCACCATCGGCGGCAACGCCCTCACCGTCGACGACGAGAAAGCCAAGCTGGCCCAGGTCGTGGAGATCGCCGCGAAGGTTTGGGGGTAGCGGGGTTCTCTGGCCCACCAGCGTATGTCGTCACCCGCGGACTTGTTCCGCGGGTCCATCTTTAAATGTGGATGCCCGGAACACGTCCGGGCATGACGGCAGAGAAAATCACACACCCTTCCCCCATTGCCATCACCATGCCCCGCCTGCATGATGCGTCGAGCGAGGGGGACGAGGCATGGAAGGCTTTAAGCGCCGGGAATTGAAGATCAACGGGGTGAAGACCGTCGTCCACATGGCGGGTGACGGTCCGGCGCTGGTCTTTTGGCATGGCGCCGGTACCGCGCCCGGCTTCGAGTTCGCCCGGCCCTGGACCAAGACCCACACGGTGATCCTCCCCTACCATCCCGGCTTCGGCGAAAGCGGCGACGGGGCCGGCCCCCACGATTTCGACAGTATTCAGGACTTCGTGCTGCACTATCTTGATGTCTTCGATGCCTTGAAGCTGAAAAAGGTTTCCCTGGTCGGGCAATCCTTCGGCGGCTGGATGGCCGCCACCTTCGCCAGTCAGAACAGCCACCGGCTCGATAAATCGGTGCTGGTGTGCCCGGCAGGCCTGAAGGACCCGAAGCACCCGATGATCGATCTGATGAAACTTGCGCCCGAGGAGGTGCCGGGCTATCTGGTGCATGACCCCAAGGTCTTTAAGACTTTCCCGCCGCAAGATGACCCGGTCGAAGCCGGCGTCCAGCAATACCGGGAAACCAGTTCCTTCGCGCGGCTGATCTGGGAACGCCCTCATGACCGCAAGCTGCCCAACTGGCTGCACCGGATCGACGTGCCGACGCTCCTGGTGTGGGGCAAAAACGACACCCTGATCCCGCCCGGTCAGGCAAAAACCTGGGCCGGCTTAATTCCCGGCGCGAAGGTGCAGACCTTTGCCAAGGCCGGTCATCTGGTGCTGCACGAATCCAAGGAGTCGTGCACGGCGATCCAGAAATTCCTGACGGCGGGGAGATAGACTTATGGCCACGCCCATCCAGTTCTATTTCATGAGCTTCCTGCCCTATGCCGATCTGCCCGAGGATCATAAGGAGCTGGACTCGCTGTGGGTTGATTTCCCCAACACCAACTATGACCCGGTTAAAGGCAAGGCCTTCTATGAGCGGTATCTGGGCGAGTTTGAGCTGGCCGACCGGCTGGGCTTTGACGGGCTGGTGGTCAACGAGCACCACGCCAGCATTTATTCCATGATGCCGGCCCCCAACCTGATCGCCTCGGCCCTGGTGCACCGGACCAAGAACGCCAAGATTTGCGTCTGGGGCACGCCGCCTAATATGGAAATGCCCAACCGTCTGGCCGAGGAATACGGCATGCTCGACGTGATGTCCGGCGGCCGGCTGGAGATCGCCTTCCCGCTGGGCACCGGCATGGAATATTGGACCCATCCGATTAACCCGGCGACGGCGCGGGAGCGCTCCAACGAGTCCATTGAGATCATCCTCCAGGCCTGGACCCAGCCGGGGCCCAGCAGCTACGAGGGGGATTTCTACCACTACCGGTATCTCAACGTCTGGCCGACGCCGTTCCAGAAGCCCCACCCCAAGCTCTATATCGTCGGCTCGGGCAGCCCGGAAAGCATGGACTTCGCCGCCCGCCACGGGCTCGGCTATTCCGTCGCCTTCTATCCCCACAAAGGCCATGTGGAGGTCAACAATCAGGTCCGCAAACTCGCCAAGAAGTACGGCCACACGTTGACCGATGATCAGTTCCCCGCCGGCTGCATGATCTATGTCGCCGAGACCGATGAGCAGGCCGAAGCGGATTTTAAGGAGCACCTGCAGTATTTCTTCGAAAACAATCTGCGCACCACGTCCAAGTACCTGGCGCCGCCCGGTTATATGACCCTGGCGAAGATGCGCCGCCGGCTGGAACAGGCGGCCGCCATTCACGGCGGCTTCGATTGGGACTTCCTGACCAAGAACTTCCGCATCGCCGCCGGCTCGCCGGACACTATCGCCAAGAAACTGTTCACCTGGAGCAGGGAGCTGGGCGCGAGCGTGGTCAACTGCCAGGCCCATTTGGGCGACATGCCCCACTGGAAGACGGCCAAGAACCTGACACTCCTGGCGGAAGAGGTGTTCCCCCGGGTGCGCGAGATGGAAGCCCGGGACGGCAAAAAGACGAAAAAGGTCAAACGGGCCGCGAAGCGGCGTACCAAACGGAAATCCGCCGCCCGAAAATAAGCGAATCTCCCCGGAACCAGACGCCATGATGCCGCCTCTCCCCGATCCTCATGCGATAGCCGTTTTGATCCTGGTCGCGGTGGCGCTGGTGCTGTTCACCCGGGAAAATATCCCCCTGGAAACGTCCAGCTTGGCCGTCCTGGCGCTGCTGGTCGCCGGTTTTGAAATCTTTCCCTACACGGACGCCAAAGGCACACATCTGGAGGCCCTGGATTTCTTCAGTGGCTTTGGACATGAGGCCCTGATCGCTGTCTGCGCCCTGATGGTCGCCGGGCAAGGGCTGGTCCGCACGGGCGCGCTGGAACCGGTCGGCCGCACGTTGGCTAAGCTCTGGTCCGTCAGCCCGTCACTGTCGCTGCTGCTGACCCTCGTGGTCGGCGCGGTCCTAAGCGCCTTCGTCAACAATGTCCCGATCGTGGTTCTTTTGCTGCCCATTTTGATCGGCATCGCGCTACGCACCGGCAAGCCGGCGTCGGGCATGCTGATGCCGATGGGCATGGCCACCCTGGTCGGCGGGATGAGCACCACCATCG
>JAYQGD010000380.1:0-3417 GCA_038140415.1 Rhodospirillaceae bacterium | reverse complement strand
ATGGCTGCGGCATACCGTCAGAACTTAGGATGTTGAAAAATTCAAAGGCAATTAGAGGCGAGCTGGGGCTCAATAATTACCGCTCAGCGGAAAATACGCGACGGTGCTATCCGGATGAAATGTAATGACCTATCGATAGCCGCTAACCCTTTACGAGACCAGGGATATACTTGTTTCGATTTCAGATATGTTCTTTCAAATCTGCGCTCGCATAGATGACGACAGCTATAGGGGGGATGTCCCGTCTGATAATTCTTGTCACGTCCGCCTCCTATACCGCCCGCGGTATCTGATGGTGCCTGATCCATCAGTTTTGTCAGTCTATCGGTGATATGATCAAAGAGCCCCTCACCAACATAATTGTCCAGGACGCCTTCCGGGAACAAAAATTGGCGAACTTGATCATTTTCGACTTAGAGATCGAGAAACAAATTCAGCCGCTTCCTTTGTGGAGAGGTAGAAGCTAGTAGGGGGGAATCGGTTGATATCAGTGTAACAACGGATTCCCTCTAACCTTGCAAAGCCGTTCTGATGCATCCAGTCTGTCCTTACTTCACGTTACTCGTAGGAGTTCCGCAGGTGGGGCTGAATTCTGAACAAAAAGGAAGTTTTGGATGAATCTTGATCTTGTTGAGAAGGCCATGTCGCTCAAGCCTCTCCTGCGAGATCGTGCGAGGGGCGCGGAGATTGCGAGGCAAACTCCGAGAGAAACCGTCGATAATTATATCGAAGCCGGCATCTTAAAAGCCATTCAACCCAAGTGTTATGGCGGACATCAAACCGATTGGGAAACGGTGCTCTCGGTCATCATGGCGCTGGCGCAAGGTGATGCGTCTCAGGCCTGGGTCGCGGCGGTTTATACGATACACGCATTGGACGTCACAATGTTTCCGGAACAGGCTCAGGTTGAAGTGTGGGGCGACAACCCTGATCAGCTGATTGTCTCTGCGGTGGCGCCGAGTGGGAAAGGCGAGCGTACGGATGACGGCATCATCGTCAGCGGCAGATGGGGTTTTGTGAGCGGCGTGGCTCACGGAACCTGGGCGGAGATTGGCTTCATGATGCCCGATGCCAAGTCTGGTGAGCCAGTTCATCACTTGTGTCTTGTGCCGGCAGAGAACCTCGTTATTGAAGATACTTGGCACGTGATGGGGATCACCGGGTCGGGCAGTAATCATGTCTCCTTGCAGGATGAGTTGGTTCCACACTATCGCGTCATTTTACGAACAGATCAGCGGGCTGGGACGGCACCTGGCACAGCATCTCATGATGATAAAATCTATGCGACGCCGTATCTAACGGTGCCGCCGTCCGTTTTGGCATCGGTCGTGGTCGGCGCGGCAGAGGGCGCATTGGAGGAATATCTCGAGTTCACCAAGGCGCGAAAGCAGCAGGGCAATCCCGTCGCAGAGAGAGAAAGCATGCAATTGCGCATCGCGGAAGCATCCGCAGAAGTCGATCTTGCCCGCATGCTGCTTATGCGTATTGCCGCGGACGCGACATCCGGCATGAGAAACGAGGGTAAGCTTTCGACCGAAATGCGTGCCAGGATGCGCCGTGATACGGCATACGCGTGCACGCTCTCAAAGAGGGCCGTTGAACGGCTATTTGAGGCGTCCGGCGCGCATGGGCTTTATCTTAGTGAAGCTTTTCAAAGATTTTATCGGGACGTCAAAGCGGGCAGCAATCACATTGCGATCGGTTGGGACCGGTGCGGCCTCACTTATGGCCGAGTGGCCCTGGGTTTTGAACCCGGCCCCGACGAGATATAGGAATTTAGCCATGGCAGTCGATCGGCCAAATTTTCTTCTGATCATGACCGACCAGCACCGGGCTGATCATATTGGAAGTTATGGCAACCAAGTCCTTCGCACACCCAGCATCGATTCAATCGCTGCAAAAGGTTTGTCGTTCGATAAATTCTATGTCTCGTGCCCGATTTGCATGCCCAATCGAGCGACTTTAATGACCGGTCGAATGCCTTCCATCAATGGGGTTATCACGAACGGCCTGCCGCTTCCTTGGAACTCGAATACCTTCGTAAATTTATTGCGATCAGCGGGGTATCGAACGGCTCTTCTTGGGAAATCCCATCTCCAGAATATGACAAGTCTTTTGGTTGATGAGTGGAACTACCCGCCGAAGCGGGATGGCGTGGCGCCAGCAGAGGGGTTTCAAGAGGCGTATATGGATTTTAGACGGGGCGAGCTCTATGAGAATGAACGCTTAGAGTTTTTTGCCAAGGATCCAGGTCGGAAAGTGAACCTGCCCTACTACGGATTCGAACAGGTCAAATTTGCGAATGGACATGGCGACTCCGTGGGCGGGCATTATGCCGGCTGGGCAGCTAACCAATACAGAGAGTTCAGCAAACTCCTCGGGCCCGAAAATCAGCTTGCGGGAAATGACTATATTGCGCCGCAATCCTGGCGGACCGCCGTACCTGAGGAGCTGCACTCAACATCTTACGTTGAAAGGTCCACCATAGAGTACCTTGAGGAACACGCTTCCTCCGGTTCTGATCAGCCCTTTTTTATCCAGGCCAGTTTTCCGGACCCTCATCATCCTTTCGTCGCACCGGGAAAGTATTGGGACATGTATGATCCTGGCGACTGTCCGGCGCCGGCGGCTTTCGGCAAGCTACAGAATGATCCGCCGCCGCTTCAGCGAGAGCTGGAGCGGCAATTTCAGAACAAAGAGCGAGTCATTCGGGTTGCGGCGTTCATCGCCAACGAAAGGGAGGTGAGAGAGAGTATCGCCATAACCTACGGTATGATTTCGTTCGTCGACGATGCCGTCGGGCGGATTTTAGGCAAACTTACAGAGCTTGGGCTGGATGAAAACACGGTCGTCATATTCACCTCGGATCATGGTGACTTGATGGGTGATCATGGACTTATGCTGAAGCATAGCTTCCATAATGACGGGCTTATCCGGGTCCCATTTATATGGTCTGATCCTGATCACACCGATGAGGGCTCAAGAAGTGACTTGCTCAGCGGTACCATCGACATCGCCTCAACGGTATTGGGGAGAGCCGGATTGGCCCCCTACCACGGGATACAGGGGTTCGACGTTGTCGACGCTGTCCGTACGGGCACGGAGTTGCCTCGATTGGGCATCATGGTCGAGGAAGATGAGATTCCCTTCAACGCCAATTGCGGCCAATACTTGAAGACCAGGACGTTTGTCACCGAGCGGTGGCGGCTAACCTACTGGTTGGAACATGAGTTTGGTGAGCTTTACGACCATCAGAACGATCCGCTGGAATTGGACAACTTGTGGAATGACCCCGGCACCAAGGCTGATAAGTCATTGTTGCTGGAGATGATGATGCGGGAGCGCTTTAATCTGGACGAGATGGCGCCAAAAGCTGATTTTTGTGCCTAAATAGGTCATTAATTTGTTTCGACAATA
>JAYQGD010000379.1:0-3429 GCA_038140415.1 Rhodospirillaceae bacterium | reverse complement strand
GGTTGAGACTTCACCCAAGAGAGCCGTGGTGACCGGCGGCGCCGGATTTATCGGCAGTCATTTGACTGAACAGCTTCTGGCTGCCGGTCACGAGGTCGTCGTTCTCGATAATTGCTCCACCGGACGGTGGAGCAATCTCGCCGGCTTTGACGATCACCCGAACCTGGAAACCCACGAACTCGACATTTCCAGTGATCCGGTCATGGATCATGTGAAAGACGCCGACTGGGTATTCCACATTGCCGGGCGGGCGGACATCGTGCCGTCGATCCAGCAGCCGGACGCCTATTTCCAGGCAAACGTTGTTGGCACACAGCGTGTGGTCGAAGCGTCCCGCCGCCACGGCGTCGGTAAGTTTGTCTATGTCGCCTCATCCACGTGCTACGGCATCCCGGATGTCTATCCGACGCCGGAATCGGCAGACATCCGGCCCCAATACCCCTACGCCATGACCAAATATGTGGGCGAGGAGATCGTCTCTCATTGGGGGCAGGTCTATGGCCTGCCGACGGTGACCTTGCGGTTGTTCAACGTGTATGGGCCCCGCAGCCGGACGTCGGGCAGTTACGGCGCCGTCTTTGGCGTCTTCCTGGCGCAGAAAATTGCCGGCAAGCCCTTCACGGTGGTCGGCGACGGCGCCCAGACCCGGGACTTCACCTATGTCACTGATGTTGCGGATGCCTTGATCACCGCCGCCGAATCCGATGTCAGCGGTATGGTGATGAATGTCGGCAGCGACAATACCTACAGTATCAACCGTCTGGTCGAACTTTTGGGCGGGGATGTGGTATACATCCCGAAGCGCCCCGGGGAACCGGATTGCACTTTTGCCGACATCTCCCTCATCAAAGAGACATTGGGATGGACGCCGAAGGTCGATTTGGAAACCGGGGTCGGCAAAATGCTCGACAATATCGACTATTGGCGTGAAGCCCCGGTCTGGGATAAGGACTCCATCGCCGACGCGACAAAAGATTGGTTCGAGTATTTGTCATGAAGGATAGTGTGAACAAAAAAGGACGGGCGTTGACCGACAAGTTCCTCACCATCGACCAATTGGCCGAAAAAACCGCCGAGTTTCGGGACCAGGGCCTGCAAGTGGTGCAGTGCCATGGCGTCTTCGACTTGGTGCACCCCGGCCATATCCGCCATTTAGAGGCTGCCCTGGACGAGGGAGACGTGCTGGTGGTGACCATCACCGCGGACCGCTTCGTCAACAAGGGCCCCGGCCGGCCGGTGTTTAACGCCCGGCTGCGCGCCGAAACCCTCGCCGCGCTTGAATGTGTCACCTACGTCGCGGTCAATGACGCGCCGAACGCGGTCAAACTGATCTCGACCATCAAGCCCTCCATCTACGCCAAGGGCAATGATTACGCGAATGCGGAAGACGATGTCACCGGCATGATCGCCGAGGAACAGCGCGCGGTGGAATCCGGCGGCGGCAAGATCGTCTTCACCAACGAAATGACCATGAGCTCGTCGGAGCTGATCAATTCTCACTTCGATGTCTATTCCCAGGAAGCCCGCGACTGGCTGACCGATTTCAGGACGCGATACTCCATCGACGACGTGAACGGTTATCTGGAGCAGCTCCAGGGCCTCAAGGTGCTGATTATCGGTGAGGCCATCATCGACGAGTATCATTTCTGCGAAAGCCTCGGTAAATCCGCCAAGGACCCGATCCTCGCCTTCAAATACCTGAACAACGAAACCTATATCGGCGGCAGCCTTGCCATCGCCAATCACATTGCGGGCTTCTGCGGTCAGGTTTCTCTGATTTCCGTGGTGGGGGACGATGATGACCGGACCAACTTTATCCAGTCCCATCTGCGCGACGAGGTGGACTTCTATCCCGTTGTCCGGAGTGGAACACCGACCATCCAGAAACGCCGCTACGTGGATGTGCACGGTGGCGGTAAACTGTTCGAGCTCTACAAGTGGGATGATTCCCAGCTTGATAACACCTCGGAATCCCGCCTGATTGAGGCGATTGAAACGGCGGCGGTCGATTGTGATCTGGTGATCGTCTCCGACTACGGCCACGGCATGATGACCCAGTCGGTTATTGAAAAGGTCAGGGACAAGAGCAAGTTCCTCGCGGTGAACACCCAGGCCAATGCGGGCAACCGCGGTTTCAACACCATTTCCCGCTATTCCGGCGCCGACTATATCTGCCTGAACGGTAGTGAGGTTCAGCTTGAAATCCGGACCAAGGAGCTGAGCTTCAAGGACATGGTCACGGAAATGCAGTCCTCGCTTGGCTGTGACAGATTTACGGTCACGTTGGGCCGCGCCGGCAGCCTGCACTTTGACGAGACCGACGGTTTTGTAGAAGCCCCTGCCCTCGCTATACGAGTCGCGGATAGGGTCGGTGCGGGCGATGCCGTGCTCGCGCTGACATCACCGTTGATGGCGCTCGGCACACCGTTGGAGGTGGTGGCGTTGCTCACCAACCTGGCCGGCGCGGAAATGGTCCAGGAGTTGGGCACGTCCCGCTCCATCGACCACGTTTCCCTGTCCAAACACGTCACGTCTATTTTGAAATAGGACCAATAAAAATGCCAAGAACGATCCTTGTTACCGGCGGCGCCGGCTACGTGGGCAGCAAGCTGGTGCCCGCCCTACTGAACGCAGGACACACCGTCCATGTCCTGGACCTCTATATCTTCGGCGAGGAGGTGTTTGAGTCCCTCTCCGACAATCCCAACCTGAAGGAATTCAAGGGCGATCTCCGCAACCCGGCCGTTGTCGCCAAGGCGGTCGCCGGCTGCGACACGGTCATCCACCTGGCCTGCGTCTCCAATGATCCGTCGTTCGAGCTGGACCCGGCGCTCGGCAAGTCGATCAACTTCGATGCCTTCGAGCCGCTGGTCCAGGCCGCCAAGAAAGCCGGCGTGAACCGCTTCATCTACGCCTCATCGTCCAGCGTCTATGGCATCAAAGACGAACAGAACGTCACCGAAGACCTGAAGCTGGAACCACTCACCGATTATTCCAAGTTCAAAGCCATGTGCGAGGATGTTCTGGAAGCCGAACGGGAGCCCGGCTTCACCACCATGGTCATCCGGCCGGCGACCGTGTGCGGATATGCGCCGCGCCTGCGCCTGGATCTGACGGTCAATATCCTGACCAACCACGCCATCAACAACGGCAAGATCACCGTCTTCGGCGGCAGCCAAAAGCGGCCGAACATCCATATCGACGACATGGTGCAGCTCTATCTGAACTGCATGGAATACGAAGATTCGCTGATCGACGGCATGGTGTTCAACGCCGGCTATGAAAACCACCCGGTAATGGAGATCGCCGAAATGGTGCGCGGCGTCATTGGCAATAGCGTCGGCATCGACGTCACCGAGACTGACGATCTGCGCTCGTATCACATTTCATCGGAAAAGATTAAATCCCATCTGGGCTTCACACCCACAC
>JAYQGD010000378.1:0-3461 GCA_038140415.1 Rhodospirillaceae bacterium | reverse complement strand
AGCATCTCCTGGATCTGATACCACATGGTGTCGAAGCATTCGAAATAGAAGGTGGCGTGAGGGCCCACCTGGAGCCGACGCTTGCGCTTGGTTTCCAGGATCGCCGGGCGGCGTTCGTCCCGGACGGCGTTGTAGGCGTCCATATCCAATATATCGTCTCGGGTCAGTTCAGTCTTCATCTCGGTCTCTTCATTCGCTTTAATCGTTTTCATAGGCGCGGGCGATCACCTGGATCGGGTGCTTCACGGCAGCCACGTCCGGCGCCTTGCCGTCCGCCAGCTTTTCCATGCCCTGGACAATGTGGTCGCGGGCCAGGGGACATTCGGAGACAACCGCGCCGGAACCGGCTTCGCCGGCCTGACGGGCGGCGGGCCGGCCCACCTTGATGGCGGTGTCGAAGTTTTCCTTCAGCACGCCCCAGGAGCCGCCATGACCGGAGCATCGCTCGATCACTTTAACGTCGGTGTCCGGCAATGCGCGCAGCATGTCGGCGGCCTTCGGCCCCATGTTTTGCGCACGGGCGTGGCAGGCCAGATGAACGGTCACGCCCCCCTCGACGGTCTTGAGACCGGGGGCGAGGCCTTCCTTCTTGGAGATGTCGACCACATATTCGCTGATATCGAAGGTCGCCTCGGCAAGCCGTTTTACATCCGCATCATTGGGCAGGATCAACGGCCATTCGAATTTCATCATCAATGCGCAGGACGGCACCAGGGCGACAATGTCGTAGCCCTTGTCCACCCAGGGTAGGAGTTCCTTGGCGACGGCTTTGGCCTTCTCGGCGACGGCGGCGATATCGCCTTGTTCCAATTGCGGCATGCCGCAGCATTCGGGATAGACGGTTTCCGTCTCGACGCCGTTGCGCGCCAGAACAGCCAGCGCACCTTCGCCGATGTCGGGGCTGTTGTAGTTCACGAAGCAGGTGGCATACAAAACCGCCTTGCGGTCTTTAGCGGGCGCGCCTTCGGCGCGGGCCGGCTTGTAGGCGGCGCGTTTCATAAACGTGTTGCCGTGGAATTTGGGCAGGTCCGCATCCCGGTGGACGCCCATGGCGGCTTCCATCACCGGGCGGGTGAGGCCGTTACGCCGGTCCGAGCCCCAGTTGGCCAGCGGCGCGATGGACCCGGCCAGTTTGCCGTTGCGGTCGGTCTGGGTGAGTTGACGATGGGCGAATTTGACCTTGCCCTGTTTGAACTCCATCGCCCGGTAGCGCAGCATCAGATGCGGGAAATCCAAATCGAATTCATGGGGCGGCACGTACGGGCACTTGGTCATGAAGCACATGTCACAGAGGGTGCAGGCGTCGACCACCGGCTTGAACAGCTTGGAGTCCACCGAGTCCAGTTCGCCGGTTTCCGATTCGTCGATAAAATCGAACAGTTTCGGAAACGAGTCGCAAAGATTAAAGCAGCGCCGGCAGCCATGGCAGATATCAAAGACCCGCCGGAGTTCGGCGTCGATTTTCTCCGGGTCGGTAAAATCCGGATCCTGCCATTTCAGCGGATGACGGGTTGGCGCATCTAAACTGCCTTCGCGCATGGGGGCCTCTTAAAAATCCAGTAAAAAATTAAAATCGGGGGACCCGACAAGCGGCCCCCCCGATAAACTCAATCGACGATCCGGCTTAGCCGTCGAGGTTGTCGAGCGCTTTCTGGAAGCGTCCGGCGTGAGACTTTTCGGCCTTGGCCAGGGTCTCGAACCAGTCGGCAATCTCGTCGAAGCCTTCGTCGCGGGCGGTCTTCGCCATGCCCGGATACATGTCGGTGTACTCGTGGGTTTCACCGGCAACGGCAGCCTTCAGGTTGTCGGAGGTGGTGCCGATCGGCTCCCCGGTGGCGGGATCGCCGGTTTCCTCGAGATATTCCAGGTGGCCGTGAGCGTGACCGGTTTCACCTTCGGCGGTAGACCGGAAAACGGTGGAAACATCGTTGTAGCCTTCCACGTCGGCCTTTTGGGCGAAATACAGATAGCGGCGGTTCGCCTGGGATTCACCGGCAAAAGCCTCTTTCAGATTTTCTTCGGTTTGCGTTCCTTTGAGTGCGGGCATTAACCCCTCCCCTTTCGATCGAAAGCGTTAACAGAAATCGGTCGTTGCAACGGACCGGACGGATCGCCGACAACTGGGCCCAATATGGCCAGGGGCGCACGAAGAGTCAACAGCTATTTTAACCGTTCTAAAAAACTCTCTAGCTCATTGATTTATTTTATTAAACGGAGCGAACCCGGACGACAACATCAACGCTGTTGATTTGCTTTCCGCTGGGCGGCGTCGGCAACTGATCAAAAGAGATTTGATCGCCGGAAATGTCCGAAAGTTCCTTCGAATCTTCGTTATAGAAGTGATGGTGGGTTTCGATGTTGGTATCGAAATAGGAGCGCCCGGCGTCGATCACGATTTCCTTCAACAGGCCCGCGCCGGTGAACTGGTGCAGGGTGTTATAGACCGTGGCGAGGGAGACTTTGACGTTGGCGTCCTGCGCTTCCGAATGCAGCATTTCCGCGGTCACATGCCGATGGGGGCCGTCGAACAAAAGTTTGGCGAGCGCCATCCGCTGGCGGGTGGGCCGCAAGTCAACGGAACGCAATTTATCGACAATATGGGTAAAGGGACGATCCATGAAAATCACTACCGCGTAAAAAATAACCACAATCGTGAGAAGGTGTTAGCGGATAGTTTAGGTCCGGTCCAGAGTATTATCAGCCGGAATTTTACGCGCCGGAATCCCCGCCGCCGGTCAGATAAGGCAGTCCCACGATGTTGTAGCCGCTGTCCACGTGGTGCACTTCACCGGTCACCCCGCCCGACAAATCACTCAACAGATAGAGCGCTGAACCGCCCAGCTGTTCCAGCGTGACGGACCGGCGGAGCGGTGCATTGGCCTCACTCCAATTGAAAATTTTCCGTGCGCTGCCGATGGCGCTGCCGGCCAAGGTCCGCATCGGCCCGGCGGAAAGTGCGTTCACCCGGATATTGTCCGGACCCAGATCGGCCGCCAGATAACGCACGCTGGCTTCCAGCGCGGCCTTGGCAACACCCATGACGTTGTAGTTCGGCATCACCCGCTCCGCGCCGTAATAAGTCAGCGTGATCAGGCTGCCGCCGTTGGTCATCAACGGCCGGGCGAGGCGCGCGGTTTCGGTGAACGAGTAGCAGGAGATTTTCATGGTGCGGTCAAAGTTGTCGGCGCTGGTGTCCACATAGCGTCCGGTCAGCTCGTCCTTGTCGGAATAAGCCAGGGAGTGGATGACAAAATCCAGCGAGCCCCACTTGTCCTTCACCGCGTCGAAGACAGCCGCCAGACTGCCCGGCTGATCCACGTCGCAGGGCAGAACCAAATCGGACCCGATCCCTTCCGCCAGGGGGATGACCCGCTTGGCGAACGCGTCGTTCTGATAGGTAAACGCCATCTCCGCGCCGTGGGCGTTCAAGGTCTCGGCGATGCCCCAGGCGATGGAGCGCT
>JAYQGD010000377.1:0-3474 GCA_038140415.1 Rhodospirillaceae bacterium | reverse complement strand
GGTCCAGGGCGGTCACGATCAGGTCATTCTCACTCTGCTGGAAAACCAAAGCGCGCAAATTTCCGGCAAGACCATGCAGTATCTGGTGGATCAGGCAAAGCGGGTGGATACGTTCCGCGAACCGATCCTGCGGCGCGATGAACTCGATGATAAACTGGCGCAACAGATGTACCTCTGGGTCTCCGCCGCCATGCGCAAGTATATTTCGGAGAAATTCGAAATGGACGAGGCGGCGATCGACGACCTGCTGGAACAATCGGCGGTTCAGCTTTTTTCCCAAACCTCGACGACGCGGCTCAAATCAAGCGCTGAGGAACTGGTCGACGAGCTGGAAGCGGAAGGCAAGATTGATCCCGAGCTGATCCTGGATGTGTTGCGGGCCGGCGAAGTGAACCTCTTCATCGCCATGTTCAAGAAGGTCACCAATCTCCGGGAACAACTGCTCCGCCGCATCCTGTTTGAGCCCGGTGGGGAAGGCCTGGCGATTGCCTGCAAGGGTGTGGGCGTAGAGAAGAACGAGTTCTCAACGATCTTTGCGCTGAGCCGGCGCGCCAATCCCAGCTCGGTCAAGGATTTCAGCAATGAAATCCGCAATATTCTCAAGTTTTATGAGGGGCTGGATATCGAGGATGCCAAGAGCGTCCTGAAACGCTGGCAGCGGGACAACAATTGCCTGAAAGCCATCCGCGAACTGGAAATCAGCATTTCCTAGTTGAGTACGTGAGACCTTTCCGCGAGCGCGCTCACCGCTTCCATGGAGAAGCGCCGCAGTTTCAAATCCTTTAACAGCTCAATTTCCACGACCGTGGTCGGCTCCAGGTGCCGCTCAATCATATTCGCGACAAAGGAAATGAAGTCCATGGTCTGGCCCGGATAGGCCAGGACGTTGCTCAGCAGCTCCCGCCGGATCAGCGGCGGATAGTGCAATAGTTCCAACACCAACAGTTTCTTCACGGCCTCCGGAATTTCGAGACTGCGGAACAGGCTATCCAGGCAGAAACTATAAATACCGAAGTCCAACCGGCCGGCCACATCCTGGGTGAAGGCCTTAAACTCGTCGACGAACGGTTTGGCGGAAATCTTCCGCTCCATGAGTTGTTTCACCACCTGCAGGAATTCCCGGTAGCGAATCCGGGCCGGGCTGAGTTTTTCACCCAATTCGGCTTCCAGATCGCGGATTTCGGACGCCCTGAAGCGGGACTCGATCAGCGCCTGCGCGGATTCCTTTACGCTGGGCGCCAGCGTCTCCTGCTCGATCAAGTAGAATAGCCGCTCGTACTTGTCCCGCGTCGACACATCCATCATCGGGATCGAGGTGCTGAGCGGCAACAGCGCCGCCTGAGCAACCAGCGCATCCTTCGAGAAAATCGCGGCGACCGCAGCGGCCTCGTGGAGAACCGTCTCGTCCCGCAAATCATCGGTGATAATAAACCGGGAGCCGGACGCGACGGTCAAATACCGCCCTAGTTTGGCGCAGGCCATAAAATGATCCGCCAGATCATAGCCTTGGCTATTGGTCAGCATTTCTTGGTCTTGGAAATTTCCCGGCTGGGTCATGGGGAATTTCTCGCTGTCTCAGGAATGATTGATTGGATCGGATCATACAGATGGAACGTAAACAATTCCATAAGTGGGCGGGACTAGGCGTATACCGGTCTTCCCCTGTCGACCTACCAATTCATGAGTTCGCGGATTTTTCCGGCGATTCGAGCAGATTCGTTCAACGGCACCGCTCTTTTCGCCACCTCGCCCCCTAACGGCGCAGCGTATCCGCGCTCATAAAGCCCCTGATGAAAACGGACATGTTTTGGCCCGGCCAGTCCATCAGGCGAGAAAATCCAGACCGGCTTGCCGGTGAAACACGCCTCGCAGCACATGGTGACCGTGTCCCCGGTGACAATCAGTTCATCCGCCAGCGCGAGAGCCGCGAGATACGGATTGTCGGTTTCCGCTCTCCAGGCATAACTCAGCGCCGGTAGAACATCCTCCGCCACCAGCCCCGCTTCTACGTTGGCCAAAAGCTCGCCCGTACGGGGACTGCCGATGAGCAGCAGGGAAGCGCCTTTGGATTTGGCGTAAGCCCCCGCCTGCCGGCCCAGAGCCTCGGCCTTTTTCGCATCGAAATTGCCGCCCTGATATCCGCCGCCGACCAAAACCGCGATCAGGGGCTTGGTAAATTCAGAAAAGCCCGCCGACCAATTTTTTCCGGCTTCCGCCAATACCGCCTCTGTCAGGCGATGGGGGGCGCCGGCGATGAGCAGTAGATTCGGCCCCGCCGGCAGGCCATCAT
Organism: Rhodospirillaceae bacterium; assembly: GCA_038140415.1. Classification (GTDB taxonomy): domain Bacteria; phylum Pseudomonadota; class Alphaproteobacteria; order Rhodospirillales; family UBA2165; genus JAYPHU01. Next base: position 1,184 of record JAYQGD010000377.1, on the reverse strand, counting down.
GTTCCGGCACGGAAATCAGGTCGTGTGCCGCCCGTCCCCAGGCCCCGGGATCCATGATCTGAACGATTTTGCTCGCCCCGCCGCTTTTCGACTTTATTGCGCGGGCGACAACCCCGGCCCGGCGTCCGGCGGCGATCACCAACTCCGGCCACGGGACGCTCAAGGAAGTCTTGGTCTCACCGCTCAGCCCTAAAAAGGTGCTTCCCAGAAGCGGGTTCGGCAGGTTGGCGAGAGGCCCGTAGCTCAGCGCTTTAACCGAATACGGCAGCGCCAACGCGTCCGCGACGCCCAAGGCCTGGTTTGCGGTCCCGGGCCGGTCGTCGGTCAAAACCCAGATATCGGGATGACTGCCTGTAGCCGAATTTTCAGTCATGCATGCGCCGGAATTCTTTGCCCATTGGGTCCTTCACGCTAGAATAAGCTGGAAAAGCGCGGACACCGTCCTCACTTCATAAGATAGCCAGCCCCAACGAGCCAGACATTTCACCATGCCCAATGATTTACCACAGTCGGAAGCGAAGTTCGGAGTGGGTCAACTGATCCACCATAAGAAGTTCGACTATCGGGGCGTGGTCATCGACGTTGATCATCGGTTTAACGGCACCGAAGACTGGTACAATCAGGTCGCGCGGTCCCGCCCGCCCCGGGAAAAGCCCTGGTACCATGTGCTGGTGGACGACAGCGATCTCCGCACCTATGTCGCCGAGCGCAATCTCGAGCCAGACTATTCAGGCAAACCGGTTAACCACCCGGATATCGCAGAATATTTCGAGGACCTGACGCCCGAGGGTTATGTGTCGCGGCGCAAAGGCAACTGAGCGGGATCAATTTCCAAGGACTGGAACAGCGGCGCCAAATAGGTCGCGTACTTCTGCCAACGCCCCACAGACTTATTGTAGATCGGCTGGCGCACCTGCCACTTTGACGCCGTGCGAACCGCCCCCTTTGTCTTATGAAAGTTCAGGCAGTCCGGATCCCAGTCCAAACCCAGGAAATCGATAATCTCCCGGCTGGCCCTTTCCTGCTCCGCCACCACATCCTCGTACTGAACGTCGAGGATCGGCAACGGCAGTTCCGATTTCCAATGGGCCATCATCAATTCATAGTTCCGATAAAATTCGCCGATCAAGTTGAGATCGCAGCTCCACGGATGCGCATGGACGAAATTCTGGAAATAGCAGGAC
>JAYQGD010000376.1:0-3484 GCA_038140415.1 Rhodospirillaceae bacterium | reverse complement strand
GGCCAGGATGTCGATGATCCCCGGCACATTGCCCCGTGCCTCCCTCGGAAAATAGGCCCCGCCCCAGACCGGCTTGGCGTCGGGAGTCAGAAATACATTGAGCGGCCAGCCGGTGGGCTGATCGATGGCGGACATGGCGCGCTGGAAGAATTCATCCAGGGCCGGCATTTCCTCCCGGTCGATCAGGATGGGAAAGAAGTCCCGGTTGATGACCGCGCCGACGATAGGATCGGCGAAGCTTTCCTTGCGCATCACATGGCACCAGTGACAGGCCAGATACCCGATGGACAGGAAGATCGGCTTATTCGCTTTCTTGGCCTCTTCCAGCGTGTCCCGGTTCCAGGGCCGCCAGTTCACCGCATCCACGGCATGCAGTTTCAGATACGGGCTCGCCTCCGTATCCAATTGTTTCTTGGCGGAAGGCTGCGCGGGCGCACCGATAATCAGGATGCAAAGCGTCAGCAGCGCGGTAATTCGGAATGTCACAGGATCAGTCTCCGGCTATTCTCGGTCGGTAAAATCGGATTTTTCGTCCGACGTCGGCGCCGATGGAAACCTGTTGGAGCCGAAACGCAAAATCAAAATCGCGAGAGCCAGCAAAAGAATAGCGCCGGAGATATAGACAATGTTCAAGCTGGTCAGGTGTTCCACATTGACGGATTCGATCATGAGGCGGGTCAGCGCGGTGATCGCGACATAGATCAGGAACCGCACCGGCATGTGGTTGGTCATGAAGTAAATCCCGACCATCGCGCCCAGTTCCAGATAGATAAACAGCAACAGAATATCCTGGATCGTGGCGCGGCCCTGCTCCGCCATGTCGAGGAACGCATGGAAGCCTGCCCAGACGATGGTCGCGCCGATGGCAAACAAGGCCAGCAGGTGAAAGCCGCGCACCAGCATATCGCCGAAGATTTCGACGTTGGATTCCGTTTGGCGCATCACGTTCGATGCGCGATCACGCATGGTACTGTCGCTCATTTGGGACCGTCCCGGTTAGTGGTTAAAAGTCCAGCTCGTCCTGGATGGTGGCGATGCCTTTGACGGCGCAGTCTTCGTCAAGCTGACCGCCCGGCGCACCGGACACCCCGACCGCGCCCACCAGCGCGCCACCGGCGCGAACCAGCACCCCGCCGCCCAGCATCAACGCGCTGGGAACATGGCGGACGCCCGACGGCTCTTTACCGGCCTGGGTGTTTTCCGCCATCTCGACCGTGTTGGTGCGGAACGACAGCGCGGTCCAGGCCTTGCGGCGCGCGGTTTCCGGCGTGTGCGGCCCGGCGAACCGGTCCCGCAGCATCACCAGCATGGACCCGCCCCGGTCGACCACGGCGACCGCCGTCTGATAGCCTTCCGCCCGGCAGGCCTTCAAGGTCTCCTGCGCCACCTTCAGCGCAGCCTCCGGCGTCAGAGACTTCAGGGAATAGACCAGCGGCGCGTCCTGCGCGCTTGCCGGCGTGTTGAATACGCTGATCGCGAATACTCCGGCCAGGACGGCCGTGATGATGGTTTTCATGTCACTCTCCCCAGAATGCTTTTTTAATTGATGTTTGGTTTAGCCGGCTTCTTGTAGCCGATCTTGACCAAGACCTCGTCCAACAGCGGGAAAAAGAAGATGTCCCCCACATAGCCGATGACCCGGCCCACTTCCTTGCCGTCCTTCATCACCACGAAGGTCGGCGTGAACGCCACCGGTTTCATATTCTTCAAATCCGCCGGAATTGGGTCCGACAGTTCCACCCGGCGCAGCGGCGCAAACTTGCCCTCCGCGGTTTTGGCGTAGACCGGCCCGATTTGTGCGTGCCAGGCTTCGCACCATTCGCAGCCGTCCGTTTCGACCATAATGAGCTGCACGCCCGGCTCTGCCGTCACCGGTGCGGCGAACAGGCACAAAATTGCCAACACCCCAAGCACGTGGCGCGGAACGGCGGTTATTGAGCGGAACTTTGTAATCATCATGTGCATGAGACGCTTGCAGAGGCACCTCGTAAAATGCCATACAATTTGTGTAAAATAGGCGATCGGGTGTTAAGAGGCAACTCCCGATTGGCTTGAGATAAGACCATGACAAAACCAAACTAAGAGATTGATATCATGGAAGAAATTTCCGTAGGGACATTTGTGTCGAGTCTGGGATTCGTTCTGGGGCTTATATTCGGGGTAGTCGCGCAACGCACCAATTTTTGCACCATGGGCGCGCTGTCCGACATCGTTTTCATGGGCAACTGGAGCCGGTTTCGCGCGTGGCTGCTGGCCATTGCTGTGGCTATCCTGGTCAGCCAAATCATGCATCTGAACGGCATGATCGACATCAACAAGGCGATTTATCTGACCACCAATCTGGGCTGGGCCGGCGCGGTGCTGGGCGGGCTCATGTTCGGCTTCGGCATGACCCTGGCCGGCGGCTGCGGCAACAAGACCCTGGTCCGGCTCGGTGCGGGCAACATGAAAAGCTTCGTGGTGTTCCTGGTCCTGGGTCTGTTCGCCTATATGACACTGCGCGGCTTTATCGGCCCGGCGCGGCTTGAACTTGAAGCAGCCACCATGATCGACCTGACCGCGAACAATCTGAAATCCCAAGGCATCCCGGAAATGCTGGCTGCCCTGTTCGGCATGGGCGAGGAGACGCTGCGCTGGATCCTCAGCATCGGCGTCGCCGTCATTCTGATCATTTTCTGCTTCAAGGATGCGGAGTTCCGGGCCGAGCCCACCAATATCATGGCGGGGCTGGTCATCGGTATTCTGGTGCCGGCCGCCTGGTACTTGACCGGCGTCATCGGCAACGATGATTTCGAGCCGACGCCCCTCGCCTCCTTCACCTTTGTCGCGCCCACCGGCGAAAGCATTCAGTACCTGATGACCTTCACCGGCTCCAAGATCAACTTCGGCATCGCCACCGTCGGCGGCGTGATCGCCGGCGCGTTCCTGATGTCCAAGATGCGGGGCGATTTCCGGATGGAATCCTTCACCACGCCCGACGACTTCATGCGCCACGTGATCGGCGCGGCCCTGATGGGCACCGGCGGCGTGTTGTCCCTGGGCTGCACCATCGGCCAGGGCATCACCGGCATGTCCACCCTGGCGCTGGGTTCTCTGATCGCGCTGCTGTCGATTGTCTTCGGCGGCGTGTGGGGCCTGAAGTATCAGGAAGAAGGAGAGCTGATCGGCGCGCTCAAGGAGATGTTCTCCCGGGACTAGCTGATCGCCTTTAATCCTATCCAAACAACGAAAAACCCGCAGACCTCAAAGTCCGCGGGTTTTTTCTATTCCTAACTGGAAGAACCGGTAATCGGTCAGGCGCAGCCGTCGAACCCGTCCACCGCCATCTTGGCTTCATAAGGGGCCGCCACATCAGCGCCGGGTGTCAGCGAGGCTTTCACCCCGTCCCAGTCTTCCGGCGCCAAGACGACCAGCCAGCCTTCGCCGTACGGATCATCGTTGGCCAGCGACGGCGTGGAGACCAGCGCGTCATTGACCTGGACCA
>JAYQGD010000375.1:0-3492 GCA_038140415.1 Rhodospirillaceae bacterium | reverse complement strand
CACGAGGCCTGACCCGAGAGCGCGTGCTCGAGAAACTCGACAGGATATAACCATCGCCGCCGGTCTGCCAGGGCAGAGGCTGCAACTAGGAAGTTAAACTCTACTCCAACCCGGCGGTCATCCGGTCGAGCCAGTCCTCGTCATCGGTCATCGTGCGCAGCTCTTCCTTGGCCACGTCCTTGGTCTGGGTGACGCTCTCGACCACCTGCTGGTTGCCGCCGTCGGTCAGTTTGCAGCAGGCCTCGAGCCGGATGCCGTTGGGATCATAGAAATAGAAGGAAAACAGCCCCGGCAGGATCTCCACCGGCCCGTCGATTTCCACCCCATGGGCTTCGAGCCGTTTCTGCAGCGGCTCGAACTCTTCCTCGGTGACGGCAAAAGCCACGTGCTGCATGCCGCCGATGGAATCCCGGTCGGTCTGGCCCCGCTCTCCCTTGGGGATTTCGAAGAAGGCCCAGAGGCTGTCGCCGCCCATATCGAAGAAGTAATGCCGCAACCGCTCCCACGGCGGATTACCCCGGTTGTTCACGGTGCCGACGCCGTCGGGCACCTTCATCGCATGCACCAATTTCATGCCGAGAACATCCACATAGAACTCGGTCGTCATCTTCATGTCTTCGGTGGTGAGCGCGAGATGATGCACACCCCTCAGATGCCCCGATTGGAGGGGTGAAACGGATGTGGTGGTGTCGCCGGATGCGTCCATGTCGGCCTCCCGTCAAAATTTGATTATTCGTTTCGGCTATTAAGACGGAAAGACGCGGCGGAATCCAGTGCTTAGCGCAAATCCCTACTTGGGACGCCAGACATTCATCGAGGGATTGTCCTCGTCCCGCCGGCCGCGCTGCTTCTTGCGGCGTTCCTCGCCGTCGAACGGCAGGGACATCTGACGGCGGTCGCCGCTGCGTTCCACCTTCTCAGACGTGGGCCGTTGGTGGATTTCCACGGCGAGCTCCATCAGGTCCCGGGGCTCCCGATAGCGGTCGGACTCGTCCGTATCCCATTCGGGGACAAACTCTTTCTCGGTTGAGCGATCCACGATCAGCCGGTATTTGAGGGCATTGTCCACGTCGATATTGCCGTCATCATCGACCGCGGTTTTCGATTCCGACATGTTGATCACCTGCTCGACAAAATCCTCTGATTTGTAGGCGTCCCGCAAGAAATGACGGCCGATTTCATTGACAAATCCGACCGCGACCCGCAGCCCATCCTCTCGGGAATTGCGAAACCGGAACAGGATCATCTCGTTATCGCGGTTGGTGAAATTGCCTTCGCCTTTAAGCCGGCGTTCCAGCATATTTTCCGCCGTCTCCAACAACCCGTTGGCAAGCCGGCTGCCGGTTTCCGTGCCGATGGCTTTATAGAAGGGCCGCAGATCAATGATGTAGACGCTGGGATCATCGGCGATCAGCATCGCCCGGCCTTCATTCTCGTCGCCTTCCCGGAACACGTCGCGGGTGCCGACCTCGTCATAGCCGAGACCTTCCACGTCAATGTTGATCGTCCCCTTTTCCAGGTCGACCCCATTCACGCCTTCACCATCATTATTTCTGGATCGGGACAGCCGTTTAAACCGGCCCGTCACCCGCTCCAGCAGATTGGACTCCATCCCGCACCTTCAACTGTCGGATTTAATACCCAATTATGTCATGCCCGAGTGGGCGGCAAATACGTAGTTATACGAAGATTAAATCTTAAATGGGGCCTGCGCCCCCCGGACTCAATCCAGCATCAGGGAAATCAGCCCGTCCGCCAGCTTAGGCTCGAACCAGGTGGTCTTGGGCGGCATGATTTCCTCGGCGTCGGCCACGCTCATCAGATCGGGGATGCTGGTGGGATAGAGCGCAAAGGCCACCGCCCAGTCACCGCTGTCGACGCGCTTTTCCAGCTCCGCCATACCGCGAATGCCGCCGACAAAGTCGATCCGGGGATCGGTGCGGGGATCGCCTACACCAAGAACCGGCGTGAGCGCATGAGCCGTGAGTACGCTGACATCCAGCCGGTCGCTGGCCGATGCGTCCGCCGGCTCATCGCCGGTGAAGTCCAGGCTGTACCATTGGCCGGCCACATACATGCCGAACTGGCGAGGCTTCGTGGGCTTGGCGGCGCTGTCTGCGGCCGCAATGTCAAAGGAGGTGCGCAGCATTTCCACCAGCCCATCCGGCGTCAGACCGTTCAGGTCTTTGACGATGCGATTGTAGTCGAGGATTTTCACCTCGGGCTCGGGAAAGGAGACCACGAGGAAGGAATTATACGGTTCCTCACCTGTATGCAGCGGGTTGGCGTCGCGGCATTCATCAGCGGCGCGCGTGCCGGCCGCCGACCGGTGATGACCATCTGCGATATAGATGACACGCAGCCGCTCGAACCCATTGCTGATCCGGTCAATCAAGCCGTCATCGGAAACAACCCAGACGGCGTGCTGGACATCCCCTTCGCCGGTTACCGAGTAGGCCGGCGCGGCGGCGGTGACCTCGTCCACGACGGCGGTCAGATCTGCTTCGGGCTTGTGGGTGGTGAACACCGGACCGGTGTGGCCGCGCACCGCCATGATCTGGCGGACCCGGTCATTTTCCTTGTCGGGCCGGGTCAATTCATGCCGGCGGATCAGATTACCCTTATAGGCCTCGGCCGAGCCGGCGGCGGCGATACCGGTCTGGATGTGATCACCCATCTGCACCCGGTAAACATAATAACAGGGCTTGTCGTCCCGCCTGAGCACGCCGGCCTCAATCATCTTCGCCATGTTCTCGGACGCTTTGGCGTAAACCGCGTCGGAAAAAGGATCGGTGCCCGGCGCCAGGTCAATCTCGGGCTTGGAAATATGCAGGAAGCTCCACTCTTTACCATCGGCCAGAGCCCGCGCCTCTTCGGTGTTCAAGACATCATAGGGCGGGGCGGCAACTTCGGCCGCGAATTCCGGGGCGGGTCGAAGGGCGGCGAACGGCCGGACCAGAGAGGACGACATGGATAAATCCTATGTTTCGCGTTTAAACGCCGGATCGCTCCGGCGGGACCTATGTACCAATCTTCCAGCAGAGATTAAAGGGGCACGCAGGACGGGCGCATAAAAAAACGGCGCCCGAAGGCGCCGCTTTCAGAATGGATATGAACGCTACTTTTTCTTTTCCGTGATGCGAATGGCCACAAAGCCGATACCGCTCTGACGTTCCATCAACAGAAGGACCGATTTCCGGCCTTTCTCGACGGCGGCGCTGATACGCTTCTCCACCTCTTCCGGAGATTGAGCTTCGGTTTGATCCACTTCCAGGATCACGTCACCGGGTTTGATCTGCTGCTCGGCCGCCGCACCCTTGGGATCGACGGAGGTGATGACCACGCCCTTTTGGCCCGATTTCAGCTTGAACATCTTGCGGGTGTCGCCGGTGATGCCGGCCAGTTTGAGGCCGAGCGCCGGAATTTCGAGTTCTTTCTTCAGGCTGTCGTTTTCCTTGCCGCTTTCGCCGCCCAGGGTCGCGACCTCTTCGT
>JAYQGD010000374.1:0-3497 GCA_038140415.1 Rhodospirillaceae bacterium | reverse complement strand
GTCTGGAAGATGGCGATAATCAGGCCGACCGCCAGCCCGGCGGCCATGATGGGCCCGCCGGCCTTCAAGATGACAAAGAAAGTCAGCCTGGAAATTTCGAGGACGTCATTTTCGTTCATAAAGGATGTTCCGGTGCGCTAGATCGGCATCCGCAGGATTTCCCGGTAGGCCTCGACCACCTTGTCTCGGACCGCAACTACGGTGTTCAAGGTCAATTCGGCTTCGGAGACGGCCATCACCGCCTGATTCAGGTCTGCGGTGCCCGCCGCCGCCCGAGCGGACTGCTGTTCCGACGTCTTACCGATCTCAACTGCCGATTCCGCAAAGTTTTTCACCATTTGTGAGAAATCAGTTTGCGCGAGCTGGTCGCGGGCGCTGTTGCCCTTGGTCTCGTTTAGCCGGTCGATCGCGTTTGAATATGCGCTCACGGCATTGGTGACGTTAATGGCCATCCGTTTTAGTCTCCGTTATCGTTATCGTTCACGCCCGCCCGGTTTACCGGAGCAGATCAATTGTTTTTTGCATCATGGTCCGCGCCGTGCGGATTGAGGTCAGGTTCGCTTCGTAGGATCGTTGGGCTTCCCGCAGATCCATCATTTCCACCAGGGCATTGACGTTCGGCGTCCGGACCAGACCGGCGCCGTTCGCCGCAGGGTGACCCGGCTTTTGCCGCAGGGGAAATTCGCTGGGATCACCGACGATTCGATCAACCTGGACGGTTGTCAGGCCAAGCTCCCGGTTCAACGCGTTCCTGAACAGGATTTGCTTCCGGCGATAGGGCTCCAGACCCGGTCCCGTCGGGAGAGAGTCCACGTTGGCGATGTTCTGAGAAATGACCCGGAGCCGTTCGCCTTGGACCTTCATACCGGCCGCCGAATATTTCAATGAGCTAATAAGATCGTCAGACATTTTCCAATAACTCCTTATGCTCCACCGCCGCCGCGTCCGACGACGGCTTTGAACATATTGTGATTTTTCTTGTAGATCTGAGTCACCAGGCTGTGGTTGAGCGCCGTCTCGTTCATTTTAAGCATCTGCTCTTCGAGAACGACTTGGTTGCCGTTCGGTGCTGTTTCATAGGGGCTCTTCGCCTTGATTTCCTGGAACTTACCCAGGGTCGCGGCGCTCGCTTTGCGATAGAGATGCTGATCGTTGGTGACAAACGTGCCCAGACCCTGGCTCGGCGCGCGGGAACGGCGCAACGCATCCTTAAACCCAAAAGCCTTTAGGTCGTTGGATCGATAGTCGGGTGTATCCGCGTTCGCGATATTTTGAGCAATTACCTGCTGGCGTTGATTAAGCCAATCGAGGCGTTGCCGCATCACCCCGAAAAGGGGCAGGTCGGTCAGTTTCATCGCACCATCCACCAGTGCTGGAAGTTAGGTCTTCTGGGCTTTTGCCCTTGTTATGGAGAGTATGGTGGAGCGGCTTTAAGAAATGGTTACCACCGGGCAAAAAATGCCTAGTTGACCAACGAACCAATAAAATGGCCGGCCCTTTCGGGCCGGCCAAGGTGCTCTTGGGTTACAGGACCATAATCCTACAGGGAGAATCACCGTCCTGATGGCATCCGTTTTCGCACACCTCGGCATAAAATTCTGCGACCCAGATCACAAAATGTGATGTTTTCGGAAAAATTGTGATTTTCTTTTGCCTATTGTCGCCGGTTCATTCCCGCTAAGTTGATCTCGAATTCAAGGAGACCCTTTTGGACATCACGCTGAACGACCGGCTCATCGGGTGGTCGGACCGCAGCCCCGAGGCGCGGCGCCGGCTCCTGCAAAGCCACGCCCTGTCTCAATCCCTGGCCGCCCGGCTGCTTACGGCGGCGGCGCTGTTGCTGTTCGGTCTCCTGCTTTTTGATCAGGTCGAGGCCAAGCTTTATTTTCTGTGGCTCGCCCTAACGACCTGTTTGGGGCTGTCGGATTACCTTTACTGCCGGCAAATTACTCAAACGGCGGAGAGCCTCAATACGCCGAACCGTCCGGCGGTCATGTTATTGCTGCTCGACGCCGCCTTGGGCTTGGCCTGGGGCGCCGGCGTTCCCTTGTTGTTTCCGGGCGCATCCGCCTTCGCGATCGCCGTCATCTCCGCCGCCATTATCATTGCATTGGTCGGTGATGTGCAGGCGTCCCTGCCCGGCTTTCGCCTGACCAAAGTCGCTACGGCCGGTCTGATCATCTTGGCCGCTCTGGCGGGCGCCGAGGAATGGCTTGGGTTCACGGCGGTCGCCATCACCTTTGCCTGGTTGATTCTGTTCTCCCTCAACCGGTTCGGCGGTCCCCTCAGCACCCTGCAACATCTGGACATGAAGGATCGGCTGGAATCGCAAACCGATGAACTGGCCCGAGCCGACGCCACCAAGTCGGACTTTCTGGCCATCGTCGGACACGAGATCAGAACCCCGATGTACACCATCCTCGGCATGTCTGAACTACTCGGCGAGACCGAGCTTGATCCGCGCCAGAGGAAGCTGGTGACGTCACTGAGCACGGCCGGCGATTATCTCTCCAGGCTGCTGAACAACATTCTGGATTTTTCCCGGCTCAACGCGGGCAAGAAAAACATCGAAGCCGGTGATTTTAATCTGCACCTGTTGATCGAGAACGCGGTGGAGATCGTCAAACCGAACAGCGATCTTAAGGGACTGACGATCACCCATGAGCTGACCGCCGATTTCCCGAAATTTTGGAATGGCGATTACGGCGCGCTCAATCAGATCACACTCAACTTGCTGTCCAACGCGGTGAAATACACCAACGACGGTTCGGTCACCTTGTCGGTCAGCCCTCATGAGGAGAAGGGCTTTCACCTGACCGTGTCCGACACCGGACCGGGCATTGAGGCCGATGAGCTGCCGGCGCTGTTTGATCCGTTCCAGCAGGTGGGCGGGCGTTCCCCGGACAGCCCCGGCGGTGTGGGCCTAGGTCTTGCCATCTGCAAGGGGCTGGTTGATCAAATGAACGGGACCATCCACATGGAAAGCACCGTCGGCGTCGGCACCCGGGTCAAGGTCTGGCTGCCGTTCGAGACGGCCACAAGTTCGTCGGAGGCGGCGGATAAGCCGTTCAACTTCGATCTGTCCCGGCTGCCTTCGGCCCGGGTGCTCGTGGTCGACGACACGGACCTGAGCCTGGAAGCCACCATAGAGTTTCTCAACCGCCTGCCGTTTATCATCGATTCCGCCATGGACGGCGCGGAGGCGTTGGAGCTCTACCAATCCCGCAACTACGATCTGGTGTTGAGCGATCTTCGGATGCCCGGCCTCACCGGATTGGAGCTCATCCAGAAAATCCGCGAATTCGAGGTGGAACGCCATCGCCGCAAAGCGCCGATCATCATCCTGACAGCGGCGGCGGAGCATGACGAACGGGCCAAAGCGTTCGAGGCCGGCTGCTCCGCGTTCATGGTCAAGCCCATGCGCCGGGCGGAACTGGTGCGGCTGGTGGCGTCTTATATCGGGGTGGAGACCGACCGCCGGAACGAAACCTCTGCGG
>JAYQGD010000373.1:0-3501 GCA_038140415.1 Rhodospirillaceae bacterium | reverse complement strand
GACATGGACGAGGTGATCATGGGTGTCGTTCTGCCGGCAGGGCAGGGGCAGGCGCCCGCGCGTCAGGCGTCTCGCGGCGCCGGCATTCCGGATTCCACCGGTGCGACGACGATCAACAAAATGTGCGGCTCCGGTATGAAGGCGGCCATGTTTGCCCATGACAGCCTGTTGGCGGGTTCGAACCGGATTATGGTTGCCGGCGGCATGGAAAGCATGACCAACGCGCCGCATATTCTGCCCAAACTGCGGCCGGGCATCCGCATGGGCAATACGAAACTGCAGGACCATATGTTCCTGGACGGTCTGGAAGACGTGTATGAGCCCGGCACACTGATGGGGGTATTCGCCGAAAACACGGCGCAGGCCTATCAGTTTACCCGGGAGGCTCAGGATGAGTTTGCGATTACCTCGCTGGAACGTGCGCTGAAGGCTTCCCAAGACGGCACGTTCGAAAAGGAGATTGTCCCGGTGACCGTCAAGAACCGAAAAGGCGACATCGTGGTCGACACGGATGAACAGCCGAAAAACGCCCGGCCCGAGAAAATTCCGCAGCTTAACCCGGCATTCCGCAAGGACGGGACGGTCACGGCCGCCAATTCCAGCTCCATCTCCGATGGCGCGGCGGCCTTGATCCTGATGCGGCGGTCCGAGGCGGAACGGCGCGGCGTGACGCCTCTGGCGATCATTCATGCCCACGCCACCCACGCGCAAGAGCCGGCCTGGTTCACCACCGCGCCCATCGGCGCCATCAACAAGGTGCTGGAAAAAGCGGACTGGGAAAAAGACGATGTGGACTTGTTCGAGGTGAACGAAGCCTTCGCCGTGGTCACTATGGCGGCGATGAAGGATCTGGGTCTGGCCCACGACAAGGTCAATGTGCACGGCGGCGCCTGTGCCCTTGGCCACCCGGTCGGCGCCTCCGGTGCGCGGATTATTGTGACGCTGATGAATGCGTTGGAGAAATACGACCTCAAGAAGGGCGTGGCGTCCCTATGCATCGGCGGTGGCGAGGGGACGGCTGTCGCCATTGAACGGGTCTCTTGATGGCGGCGGCCATAGAGTATTTTTTCGATTTTTCGTCGCCGTACGGCTATCTCGCGTCTCATCGCATAGACGACATTGCCGCCAAGCACGGCCGGGAGGTGGTTTGGCGGCCGTTTCTATTGGGTAAGGTGTTTGAGTTTAACGGCCAGCGGCCGCTGACTTCTCAGCCTCTCAAGGGCGAATATGCGATCCACGATTTCGCCCGGATCGCCCGGCTCTACGATATTCCCTGGACCATGCCGGAGAAATTTCCCATCGCCACGCAGGCGGCGGGCCGGGTGTTTTATTGGCTGAACGAAAGCGATCCGGGGCAGGCAAAGACATTCGCCAAACTGGCCTACAACACGTACTTTGCGGATGGAATCACTATTCAGGCCAAGGATGTTGTGGCTGGGATCGCCGGCAAGGCCGGTGCGGATGAGGCGGCGGCCCTGGCGGTCATCGACGAGGACCGGGTGAAGCTGCTACTGCTGGACGCCAGTGACGAGGCGATTGAACGCAACGTCTGCGGCTCTCCTTTCTTTTTCGTGGACGGCGAGCCTTTCTGGGGGGCGGATCGGATTGAGATGATCGATCAGTGGCTGAGCACCGGCGGCTGGTAGTAATAAATCGGATTAGTAAAATGTCAGAAGATATTGTTTTAAAAGAAAATAATGGTAATGGCGTTGCGACCGTGACGCTGAACCGGCCGGAGATTTTCAACGGCTATAACGAGGCGTTGTTGACTCGGTTGGCGGAAATCGTGGCGGAGATCGACGCCGATGATACGGTGCGCGCTGTGCTGCTGCGGGGCGCGGGAAAGCATTTCTCCGCCGGCGCCGATGTGAACTGGTTCAAGGAGCTGGCGGCGGCCCCGAAAGAGGAGCAAGTGCGTGCAGCGGGTCTCAGCACCGCGGCCATGCGGGCATTGGATGCCTGCACCAAACCGACCATCGCGCTGGTGCAGAACGTTTGTTTCGGCGGCGGCGTGGGGTATGCGGCAGCCTGCGACATCGTTATTGCCTCGGAAGATGCGAAATTCGCCATTACGGAGGTGCGGGTAGGGATCACGCCGGCGCCGATCCTCGCCCAGTGCATCAAGGCGCTGGGCGTGCGCCAGATGCGGCGTTACGCCCTCACGGCGGAGTCCTTTGACGTTCATCAGGCTAAGGAATTGGGCCTCGTCCATGAAATATGTCCGGTGGGTGCGCTGGATGACGCAGTGGCCCCCATTTTGGACGCCATTATGCACGGTGGGCCGGGCGCTATCAGGGATACTAAGGCCCTGATCACCGAAATCAGCGGCACCGGCATGGATGATGGCCGGGCGAAACGGCTTTCGGAGGCCAGCGCCGCCGGCCGGGCATCCGATGAAGGCAAGGAAGGCTTCGGCGCCTTTCTCGAAAAGAGAAAGCCCGGTTGGTACAACCCCTAGTGAGATATAGGAAAATATCTAACTGACATCATCTTTCCTCAGGTGATCGCCTGATTCAATTGCCGCTAAATTCACCTTATTAAATGCGAGGGTTACAAAAATAAGGTGATCAAATGTCTGGGTATAATTTTAGCCGATTAACGGCGATGATTGTGGACGATTGTCCACCGATTCGTATTTTGCTGCGCGGTATTCTCAGGGAACTTGGCATCAACCGGGTGGTTGAATGTTCCGACGGGCGTGAGGCCCTGCAGGAGTTTCCTGTACTGGATCCCGATGTCGTGTTCACCGACTACATGATGGAAGGCATGGACGGGCTTAAACTCATCCGGGCGATCCGCAACGGCGAGACCAGCGGCAACCGCTTCGTCCCGATTGTTGTCGTGTCAGCCTACACCGAGGTTCGGGACATCCTCGCCGCCCGGGATCACGGTGCGACCGAATTTCTGGCAAAGCCGGTGAGCGGAATGATGGTCTATAAGCGTCTGAAATCCATCATCGAGCACCCTCGCGAATTTGTGGATGCCGATTCATTTTTCGGCCCCGACCGCCGTCGTCGGCTTCAGGCGATTGAGGACAGCGACCGGCGGGAAGTTCCCTACGAATATCAACGCTAGTCGCGGGTCGACTCTCCAGATCGCGAATGTTACCTCTGGAAGATCATAATTCTTCCTGAGTAGTTCCGAATGACCGTCCACCTGTTGCGCATGGCCGTGCGCATTGAAAGCCTGGCTCATCTTAAGAGCGTTCAAAAGGAACGTATGAAGACCATCGCTGATCAAGGTGGCGACGGCCTATACACTTATACCCGCAATGTCCCCAAGCGCGTGGATGAATTAACGGATGGCGGCTCCATTTATTGGGTGGTGAAGCGCTTTGTCCGGCTGCGTCAGCGGATTATCGGCATCGAGCGGCACACGAACGACGAGGGCCGACCCTATTGCGCCTTAAAACTGGATCCGAAACATGTGCAGGTCGTCCCCCGGCCGCAGAAGGCCTTTCAGGGCTGGCGGTATCTCCGGGTCGAGGATGCGCGGAAGGAT
>JAYQGD010000372.1:0-3506 GCA_038140415.1 Rhodospirillaceae bacterium | reverse complement strand
GGATGAGCTGATGGACCGAGAATTCCCGGACGAGGACCGAATAAAAATCAGGCAGATCGCTCTCGAACATCCGGAGGTTAGAGACGTCCACGATATGAGGACTCGCTCA
Source organism: Rhodospirillaceae bacterium (assembly GCA_038140415.1). GTDB lineage: Bacteria > Pseudomonadota > Alphaproteobacteria > Rhodospirillales > UBA2165 > JAYPHU01. The sequence goes on along the minus strand of JAYQGD010000372.1, from coordinate 3,397 downwards.
TCCGGCCCGTATTCGTTTATTCAATTGCACCTCGAGATGGATCGTAATCTGTCTCTGGTTCGGGCCCATGAAATTTCTGATGAGGTGATGTACAAGGTTGAGGACGCTTTCCCGAACACCGAAGTCCTCATCCACCAAGACCCCGAAGGTGTTGAAGAGCGCCGCGACGATATCTCCTAAAATACTTAGACTTCATTATATTTTCAGTTCAGCTGGTGACCGGGTTGTACTATACTTCGAGTAAGGGAGAATTCTCGGGGAGGGAAGTGCAATGGCATTTAAAATGATCCTGGCGCCCATCCAAAGCGGTGAATCCGCACGCCAGACACTGGCAGGCGCTTACGCGGTCGCGTCCAAAACCAATGCTCATATTCAGGTGCTACATGCTCAGGCGGATGCTAAAGAAGCTGTTCCGCTTTTGGGTGAGGGCATGTCCGGTGCCATGATCGAGGAAATGATCGAGATTGCTGACCGGGATGCCGCGACGCGCGCGTCCGAGGCCTGTCAACTGTTCGATCAATTTTGCAACGACAAAAACATTCCGCTCGTTGATACGCCGGGTGATACCGGAGACAAAGTTTCCGCCTCCTGGCGGGAGTTAAACGGCCGAGAAGATGAAATTGTCGCTGATGCCGGAAAAGCGGCTGACCTTATTATCATTGCGCAGCCCAATGAAGAAGATGATCGCTCTTCCCTGATGACATTGCATGCGGCGGTATTTGAAACAGGCAAGCCCGTGTTAATGGTGCCGCCGGAAATGCCGGACTCATTCTGCAAGACAGCGGCTATTTCCTGGAACGGCACAGCAGAGGCAGCGAGGGCAGTGACGTCGGCAATTCCGTTGTTGAAGCTTGCCGATCAGGTCACGGTCTTTGCCATCGAGACCGATAAGAGCCGTCACCGGACCAGCGCAGAAGAAATAGTCACTCATTTGGCCTGGCATGGGGTTAAGGCGACACACCGGACAATTCTGCCAAGTTACCAAGGCCAGTCTGTCGGAGAATCCATTGCCGCTGAATGCCAGAAGGAGAATGCGGATTTATTAGTGATGGGTGCGTTTACCCACAGCCGGCTGGTGCAGATCGTTTTAGGCGGTGTCACCCGGTACGTCATCGCATCGTCCAAGCTGCCGGTTCTGATGAACCACTAGGCCCGGCGTCTTACTCTCACCCAAATAGATCGCCTTGGGCTTTTGGTGGAACGATCTCTTCTGATTGCAAGTGTTCATCTGCAAACGGAACCAGCATGTCTTTGACCTCGGCGTAAGTGTTGTCTTCGCTGATCCATGCCTCTTCCGAATCTCGAGGGAGGATAACCGGCATTCTCCCATGAATGTGAGATATCGACGGGGAGGGGGCGCATGTGATGATGGTAAACCTGTCCTCTTGGCGGAGGCCCGCAAAGGCAAACAAGTCTTGGTCCTTGAGCCAAACGCGGGTTTTGATCTTGGCCTTGCCGTCTTTACGCCACTCAAAATAGGCGGAGGCGGGGATCAGACAACGGGAGTTCAGTAACGGGCTAAAAGTTTTCTTCTCGGCCAGGGTCTCCGAACGCGCATTAATCAGTGGCTTATTGTCCCAACTGTTCTCCAATCCCCATCGCAGCATTTCAGCATGACCCTTCGATGTGATAACCGGAACCCTGTTGGTTGGACGAACCTGAGGATTTGGCGCGAATTCCGGCGGCTCCGAAAGATCAAATCTGACTTGGACATGATCCATCGTATTGTCGACTTCAAATTGGGAACACATGTTGTGATCGAATGACCCGATGTTGTTACGGCTGGCTTCGGAGAGCAAATTGGCCTAAAGCTAAGCCATGTCCGAAGATGGCAATATTGCAATAATCACCGGCGCGAGCCAAGGGATCGGCCATGCGACGGCAGAGTTATTTTTATCCAGAGGTTGGCAAGTCATCACTTGCGCGCGTCACCAACCTGCAGAAGACGTCAACAATATTGATGGCTGGTTAGGGCATATTGAAGCCGACCTTACGGATAGTTCATCTCTGGACGCGTTCATTAGAGAGGCTTCCAGCCTTTTGAACGGCCGGGCATTAGATGCCCTCGTAAATAACGCAGGCATGTCACCGAAGGCCCAAAACCGGGAGCGTTTGGGCGCTCTGAATGGTGACCTCGATGCTTGGCGAACCGTTTTCGAGCTGAACTTCTTTGCGCCGCTGAAGTTAGGACGAGGATTCGCCGGGCCATTGGCAAAGGCGCATGGGGCAATCGTCAATGTGACTTCCATTGCTGGTCACATGATCCATCCCTTCGCCGGTTCAGCGTATTCCAGCTCAAAGGCCGCCCTGTCGGCACTGACCCGTGAAATGGCGAATGAGTTCGCCGCGATCAACGTTCGCGTGAACGCTGTTGCACCGGGAGAAATATCGACGGAAATGATCCAACCCGAATATGAGATGCTGATACCCCGCATTCCGCTCAATCGGATGGGCACGCCAGAAGATGTCGCCAGAAGCATTTATTTTCTGAGTTCCTCTGAAGCGGATTATGTCACCGGCACCGAAATTTGGGTGACCGGCGGGCAGCACATGTTTTAGCCGAGCGTCTTCTGAAAATCGATCAGCCAGTCCAGGCGGGATTCCAGCCGCTGGATGTCGTGGCTAAGCCAATCACTTAGAAAACCGTCATCCGTGCGGTGATGTGATTTCAGATCCTCCAGGCGCGCAAGTTCGGTTTCGCAGACGTCCATAAAAGCCTCGATCTGTACCTGTTGGTCTGCGGGCGGCAGCAAGTTCAGGAAGCGGAACTTCAACGCCATGATAAGTTCATTAAGATCGCTGGTTCCGGCGCGAATGTTGGCTTTCAAGAGAGTTGCCAAGGCGGTGCGACCGTCGTCTGTCAGGATCAGTTCGGGGTTTTCGGTTGTGCCATCGTCATTCGCCGCCTCAACCAATCCCTCAAATCGTAAGAGCTCAATCGACTCGCCCATGAGATCAAGAGACGGCCCGGAAATCCGGCTAATGAAATGCCTCACCGCATAAACAAGGTCGTCATATTTCATCCGAGCTTCGTCGGAGTTTTCCGCCAACGTACCCAGCGCGCAAAGCCGGATTGCTTCGCGGGGGGTTAGGGTGTTGTCAGCGTACATTTAATCTCTAAGCCGTGGCCAAAGGGCGAACAAATTCCACGATGGCCGAAAGTGTTTTTTCTGTTTGCTCCAGATGCGGCGAATGGCCGCACTCCGCAATCATCTTCACAACACACTTGTCTCCCATTCCAGCCGCAATCCCCTGAACCTGAGCCTCCGTCCCGTACTGATCGTCCTGGCCTTGGATCACCAGCGCCGGGACGCTGATCTTGGGAAGGAACTCCTCAAGGTTCCATTTTAAGAAATCCGGATTGAGCCAAACACCATTCCATCCCCAGAATGCGCAG
>JAYQGD010000371.1:0-3506 GCA_038140415.1 Rhodospirillaceae bacterium | reverse complement strand
AGTGTGTCGGGCAGCGCCGCGCAGTTGAGCTGGACGAACGGACCTTGCCAGCGCCGTGACAAGAAGTGGAGCCGCATGCCGATCAGTTCCTTGCCCGTGCCGCGCTCCCCGATGAGGAGAAGCGGGCGGTCCTGGGGCGCGGCCAAAGACACCCGTTCCATCAATTCCAGGAAGGCGGGGGACTGGCCCACGAGGGGCGGCAAATCGACCGATGAAACCATGTTCTTAGAATACGATATAATAGTGAAAAATGCTATAACTTAGTAATTATATTATTTTTTGCCGTTGTTGTGTAGGCTGTCGAAAGGATAATTTATATATATAAAACAATATCTTATAAAAATTTTCTGAGTTTGGCACGCTTCCTGCTCTTATAGGGGCAGAAGTCGTGAAAATTTTTAAAAAAGGAGGACGTGATGAGCGTTTTTTCAAGGCTCAGTGACATTATAAATTCGAACCTGACGTCGATCCTGGACAAGGCGGAGAATCCCGAAAAGATCATGCGCCTGATGATCCAGGAGATGGAAGAGACCCTGGTTGAGGTCCGCTCCGACGCGGCGAGGATCATCGCTGATCGCAAGGAGGCGCAGCGCACCTTGGACCGGTTGATCGACGCACAGGCCGAATGGCAGCGTAAAGCCGAACTGGCGATCTCAAAGGATCGCGAGGATTTGGCCAAGGGCGCGCTTCTGGAAAAAGCCAAGCTCGAGGAAACCGGCAACTATCTGCGCGAAGACCTCGGCAACCTGGATGCGGCGCTGGTGAAACACGAAGAAGACATCACCAAGCTGGAAGCCAAGTTGCGCGAAGCCAAGGCCAAGCAGAAGACCGTGAAAGCGCGGGAAAATACTGCAACCTCCCAGCTTAAGGTGCGGCGTCAGATCTATGACAGCCGGATCGACGACACCATGGCCCGGTTCGAGAAGATGGAAAACCGGATCGATCGTGTCGAGGGCGAAGTCGAATCCTTCGATCTCGGCAAGGGCAAGAGCCTGTCCGAGGAAATCGCCGAGCTGGAAGCGGAATCGGCCATCGAAGATGAGCTGGCCGCCCTCAAGGCCAAGGTCGCCGGCGGCAAGTCCGATGGCAAACCGGCCGCGACCCCGGCGGAGGAGTAGGAGGACCTGATGTCCAGTCTCGCCATCTTTCCCGTTGCCATCGCCTTTGTGGTGATCGTCCTGCCGATTTGGATCATCGCCCACTACGCCACCAAGTGGCGGTCGAACAAAGTCATCACTGAGGGGGATGAACGCCTCCTCAGTGAACTTTGGGACACCGCCGGTAAAATGGAGGATCGCATCCGCACCTTGGAGCGCATCCTCGACGAAGAAGCCCCCGATTGGAGGACCCGCGTATGACACAGTCACCGAACAATCACTATGGACGCAGCCGTTTGTACCGCGACCCGGAGAACGGGGTTCTGATGGGCGTCTGCGCCGGCCTCGCCGATCACTTCGGTGTCTCGGTGGTCGGGGTGCGCATCGCCGCCTTCCTCGGTCTGATCTTCTTCTTCGTGCCGGTGGCCTTTGCTTATCTGATCATGGGCTTTTTCCTGAAACCCAAACCGCCGGGCCTATACGCCACGGAAGAGGAAGAGAGCTTCTGGCGGCGCACCCGGGTCGATCCCAAGCGCACGGTGTCGGATATCCAGCAGCGGTTCCGGGAGATCGAGCGGCGCATCCGCAACGCCGAGGCCTATGTCACCTCCAGCGAGTTCAAGCTGAAGCGGGACTTTAAGGAGATATAGCCTCCTCCCTTTTTCTCCTCCTCGTCACCCGCGGACTTGTTCCGCGGGTTTCTTTTTTATCGTCATCCACGGGCCCGGACCCGTGGATCCAACATGGATACGCGGATCACGCTCCTTCGGAGCGGTCCGCGCATGACGGCATCTGGCGAGGCAAAACCCGTTCACCTCTTTTTGGTTTACCCCCCCCCCATCCTGTCCTTCCCCCGCAAGGGGGGAAGAGACTCTCGAAGGAATGCCGCAGCAAAACAGGCCCTCTTTTTTCCCCTGAACAAATAAACGCCTTCCCCCCTTGCGGGGGAAGGTGGCCCGATAGGGTCGGATGGGGGGATAACAAATCGAATTCCATTCCCGCTTGATCTGCCGATGCCCTTGGCCATGATAGACGTGCAAAATTAAAAGGGAGACCGGCGCCGTGGGCACGACCATCTATCACAATCCGAAATGCAGTAAATCCCGCCAGACCTTGGGCATGCTTGAGGAAAAGGGCATCGAGCCCGACATCATCGAGTACCTGAAAACCCCGCCGGATGCCGCGACTCTCGACGGTCTTCTGACCAAATTGGGGCGGGAACCGCGGGAGCTGATGCGCAAAAAAGAAGCGCCCTATAAAGAACTCGGCCTGGACGACGAGGGGCTCAGCCGCGATACGCTGATCAAGGCGATGATCGAGAATCCGATCCTCATCGAGCGGCCCATCGTGGTGAAGGACGGCCAGGTCAGGGTGGGCCGCCCGCCGGAAGACGTCCTGGAAATTCTCTAACGACCAAGCCCGAGGGAGGCACATCATGGCCGATCAAAAACTCCGGTCCGACATCACCAAGCGCGGCTTGGACCGCACGCCCCACCGCGCCTTCATGCGCGCCATGGGCATCGATGACGCGGCGATGGACAAGCCGTTCGTCGGCGTGGTGACCACCGCCGGCGAGATGACGCCCTGCAATATGAACCTGGAGCCTCAGGCAGGCGCGGCTAAGGACGGTGTGATAAAGGCCGGGGGCACGCCGCGGGAGTTCACAACGATCACCGTTTCCGACGGCATCTCCATGAACCATCAGGGGATGAAGTTTTCCCTCGTGTCCAGGGAGGTGATCGCCGACAGTGTGGAACTGGTGGTGCGCGGGCACGCTTATGACGGGATCGTCGGCATCGGCGGCTGCGACAAGAACCTGCCGGGCATCATGATGGGGATGGTGCGCTGCAATATGCCGTCTGTCTTTGTGTTCGGCGGCAGCGCGCTGCCGGGCCGCTGGCGGGACCGGGATGTCAGCGTGCTGGACGCGTTCGAAGGCGTCGGCGCGGTCCTGACCAAGGAAATGACCGAAGAGGAACTGGACGAGCTGGAACGGGTGTGCCTGCCGACCACCGGTTCCTGCGCCGGGCAGTTCACGGCCAACACCATGGGCATGGTGTCGGAAGCGTTGGGGTTGGCGCCCTTGGGCTCCTCCATGATCCCCAATGTCTATGACGAGCGGCAGACCATGGCGGACAAGGCCGGCCGGATCGTGATGCAAGCGATTAAGAACGGCGGGCCGCTGCCCCGCGATCTGGTGACAAGGGAAAGTCTGGAAAACGCCGCGGCGGTGGTTGCGGCGACGGGCGGCTCGACAAATGCCGGGCTGCACCTGCCGGCCATCGCCCATGAAGCGGGCATTCGATTTACATTGGAGGATGTAGCCGAAGTGTTTCAGCGTACCCCCCACATCGCCAGCCTGCGGCCCGGCGGGCTCTATCACGCCAAGGACATGTACGAGATCGGCGG
>JAYQGD010000370.1:0-3516 GCA_038140415.1 Rhodospirillaceae bacterium | reverse complement strand
CGTTGCCGAAGCCGCGGACATCAATGTCGGTCTGTGTCATGAAAAATCCATTATTGGTGGGTCCAATTTGGCTCAGTATACTGGGCGGGTCTTGCGTCTCAAGCTTAATGGACAGCGGGACGCGGGATACCACACTTGCGGCCCGCCGACTTGGGCGATAAATACGAACCGGTTCAAGCACCGCTTTTATCTGAAGGAAGGCATGTTTTATGACCCGCGCGTTTAAATTGGCGTTCGAGCAATTGGGGGACAAATCCTTCCGCCGCGTCATCTGGATCGGAATCATCGGTTCAGCCATTGTTTTAGCCCTGTTGTGGGCTGTGGTCGGATATTTGTTGTTCAACACGTCCCTGTTCGCGCTGGACGGCTGGCTGTCCTTCCTCAACGACTGGCTGGAGGGCATTACGGATGCGCTGGGCACGGCTCTGGTGGTATTTCTGTCCTGGCTGTTGTTCCCGTCGGTGGTCACGCTGATCGTCAGCTTTTATTTGGAAGCCACGGCCCAGGCGGTCGAGGACAAGCATTACTCCCACCTGCCGGAAACCCGCGGGCAGCCGCTCAGCGAAGTTCTCTTGGTGACCATTAAATTTTCGCTGCTGGCTATTTTTCTTAATATCCTGGCCCTGCCGATCTATGCCATTCTGTTTTTTATCGGACCGTTCAATCTTTTTGTCTTCTACGCCTTGAACGGGTATCTTCTGGGCCGGGAATTTTTCGAGCTGGTCGCCCACCGGCGGCTGGACCCGAGAGGGGCGCTGTACCTCAGAAGCGCGTTTCGGGGACAGCTCTTTCTTGCCGGGGTTGTCATTGCGTTTATGATGACGATTCCGATTTTGAACCTGTTGGCCTCCGTCATCGCGACCGCGGCGATGGTGCATCTGGTTCAAGGGTGGCGCACCCGGCTTGAAGCGTCTGAAGGCGCGTAACATAGTCTGTTGTTAGGAAAGGCACGTTGGAGATGTTCACTAAGGATAAAGACAAGAACGCCGGGGGAAGCGGGGCGCAAAGCGACGCCGAAAACGGATCGAACATGGAAGCACCGCCGCTCAAGCCCTTTTCCAAGAAAGGCACCCACGCGCCGGCCAAACCTTCCGGCGGGTCCTTCCGCCCGGAGATTCCGCGTCGGGTCGCCGAGATTCCCGGCGGCCCCCGCGACCGGCGTTTAGGTCTGGATGATGACGCCAACCGGCTCACGGTCGGCCGCAATATCTGCCTGAACGGCGAGATCACCGCGTGTGAAAAATTGGTCGTCGAGGGCCGGGTCGAAGCGTCTTTGACTGACGCGCATGTCATTGAAGTGGCGCCGACGGGTTATTTCAAGGGCAATGCGGATGTGGAGGAAGCGGACATCAGCGGCGTTTTCGAAGGTACGCTGGTCGCCAAGGATAAACTGACCATCCGCAAGGACGGCAGGGTCAGCGGCTCCGTCCGCTACGGCAAAATCGTGATCGAGGCCGGCGGCGAAATTTCCGGCGACATGGCCTCTTTGGCCCAGGCGGAAGACGGCGGCTCCTCCGACGGCGACAGCTAGGTCGACGGCTTGGCCTCCCCGGCCGAAAATGAGGCAGGCGCATTGCCGTCCGGCGTGAGTTTCAAATCGGGACTCGCCCTTGTAGCTCTGACACTCTTGTTAAGTGCGTGCGCCGTTGATCCCGCGGGCCTGAAGCGCATCCCCCGCCCGGCGGACGATCAGCAGGATCAAACCGCCCAGCCGGCGGAAGGCGCCGCGCCCGCTCAGCAACAAGGCGCTCAGGCGGCGAAGCAATCGCCTGAGTCTCCCGAATCCCTGACCGAACCCGTGGAAGGTGAACCCGCGCCAGCCGTGCCCGGCGACGCGCCGCCCGCGCCCGAACAAGAAGTCGCCACCCGCGAGATTGACCTGGAGAACTTCAAGGAACGGCTGGCCGGTCTGGAGGCGGATGAAGTGAGCGAGCTTTTGGGCCCGCCGAGCTTTGAACGGTCCGAGCCGCCCGCCAAGATTTGGCAATACCGGGCGGAGAAGTGCGTCGTCGATGTTTTCCTGTACGACGATGACGGCGATCTTTCCGTCGACTTTGTCGAGGTTCGCGGCCGCGACAATGCCGAGGTCGATGAAAAAGCCTGCTTCGCCAGCGTCCTGAAAAATCCGCCCGGCCGGGCTGCCGGAGAAGGCGGACAACCCGCCCCGCCGCCGCCCGCCGGTGGTTCTGAACCCATTCCCGCTGTGCCCGGCAGTGATGAGCCGCCGGCGCTCACCGAGCCCGTGCCTGCCGTACCCGGCGGCGATGAGCCCCCGGCTCTGACCGAGCCTGCCGCCCCTACACCGGCTCCTGCTACTGCCCCGCCGGCGCAACCCGTACCGCCGGTGAGCGCGGCTCCGGGCCCGGCGTCATCTCAATCCGAAGAAGTCCCTGACGGGGCCGGCGGCACCGACGACGGGCCAGCGCCGAGCGGCGGTGATGCACAGACGTTCCAGCCGCCGGCTCTGCCGCCGCCACCGGAAGACCCGGACCTGCCGCCGCCAAGCAATCCGCAAACCCAAGCGCCGCCGGCGGAGGACATCCCGACCATCCCGGGTGAAGAACCCCCGCCCCTGGCCGGCCCCGAACCTGTGGAGCCGCCCTCGGACGGCCCGCCTGGCGCGGATGAGCCTCCTCTCGCTGAGCCGCCTGTGGCCGAACCACCTACGGCGGAGCCGCCCTTGGCAGAACCTCCTGTGGCTGAGCCTCCCTTGGCTGAGCCGGCGCCCGTTGCGCCGTCTGCCCCGCCACCGGCGGCGGCCCCCGCTCCGCCGGCAGAGCCCGAATCAGAAGCCGACCGGCTGATGCGGGAGCTCGAAGAAACGCCGCCGGTCACCTCGGACGTGCCGACAGCGCCTGAGCGGAACGAACCGGCGCAGGATTTCGATACGGAAAAAGATCCGGATATCTTCGGCGATAATTAGCGACTGGAATTATTCAGCGGTGGTTTTCCCTTTAAAGGAACATTGCTCGCGCACCACACAGGCGGGGCAGTCGGGTTTGCGGGCCTTGCAGACATACCGTCCGTGCAGGATCAGCCAGTGATGGGCATGCCGCATGAATTCCGCCGGGGTCGCTTTTTCCAGTTTTTTCTCGACCTCCAGCGGCGTTTTGCCCTTGGCCAGGCCGGTGCGGTTGCCGATCCGGAACAAATGGGTGTCGACAGCGATGGTGGGCTCGCCGAAAGCGATGTTGAGCACCACGTTGGCGGTCTTGCGCCCGACGCCCGGAAGTTTTTCCAGCGCCTCCCGGTTCCGAGGCACTTGACTATTGTGCTCGGTGATCAGCATCTGGCTGAGCTTGATCACGTTCTTGGCCTTGGAATTAAACAGCCCGATGGTCTTGATGTAATCCTTGAGCTTGGCCTCACCCAGCTTGACCATCTTCTCCGGCGTATCGACTTTATTGAACAAGGGCCCGGTCGCCTTGTTCACCCCCACATCCGTCGCCTGGGCCGAAAGCACCACGGCGACCAGCAGCGTATAGGGGTTCACGTAATTGAGCTCCCCCTTGGGTT